>NZ_JACJFK010000028.1:0-68332 GCF_014164535.1 Pseudoalteromonas sp. SG41-2
ATTTGATAATCATATAGAAAGCTCCTCGAGTTTTTCGATACAGTTGTGTTGACCAAAACATAAACTGAATCCGAGGAGCTTGGTATGAAACTATATGGTGGAATTGACTTGCATTCAAATAATAGTGTTATTGCTATCATTAATGAACAAGGTGAAACGCTTACCGTTAAGCGTTTAAATAATGACATGTCTGTCATTTTATCTTTTCTAACCCCTTATAAAGACAACTTAACAGGGCTTGTTGTTGAGTCAACTTTTAATTGGTATTGGTTAGTTGATGGATTAATGGATGCAGAATTTAAACTCCACTTAGCGAACCCCGCTGCAATTCAACAATATTCAGGCTTAAAACATGCTGATGACCATAGTGATGCACGCTGGTTGGCTGAAATGCTACGTCTAAACATCCTGCCAGAAGGCTACATTTATCCTCGAGAGCTCAGGGCTGTTCGCGACTTAATGCGTAAACGAATGGACATTGTTCAACAGTCCACTAAAAACTTATTATCCGTGCAAAGTTGTTACATGCGTCATCTTGGTTATAAGCTCAGTAGCAACAAAATAAAGCAAATGGCTGCTATCAGAAAAGGCGTTGATGTTGAGCAAGTACACTCGGATTTCAGCTCAACAAATACAGCACTGTCGGTCATTTCTAACCTCACATTGATACGCTGTGCTCAACAGCAAATTAATGCAATAGAGAGCGCTATATTACAACAAACATCGCTCTCCCCTGAATTTATAAACCTAACCAGTATCGATGGGATTGGGAATACGCTAGCACTGACCATTATGTAAGAGACAGGCACAATTAAACGTTTTGATAGTCCAGGTAATTTTTCCTCGTATTGTCGCTGTGTTAAAGGTGCAAGATACAGCAATGGAAAGAAGAAAGGCGCTACAAACCAAAAAAATGGCAATCGATACTTAGCGTGGGCGTTTACTGAGGCCGCTAACTTTGCAATTCGTTATAACCCGACAGTTAAAAAATATTATCAACGAAAGCTGGCTAAAACAAACAAGGTAGTCGCTATTAAAACAGTTGCGCATAAGCTTGCAAGAGCGTGTTATCACGTGCTTAAAGACAATGTACCATTCGATGAACACAAGGCTTTTGCTTAGCGTCTATAAAACAAATTAGGTTAACGTGTTGAGCTAGTAATGGGGTTGGTAAAACCATTAGATTTGATTGAGCCTGCACGTTAACCGCTCATATTTTAAATACTGGATATGCCCAATGTTTGAGCCACAAAGGGTTGGTTATGTGTAAGCATAAACCACAGACTTGTTACAGCGCAGTGTGTAAACACAGCCAGAAACTGGACTGATATTGGTACTAAACGATGACTGAGGCGAAAGCCAAGGGCCTTAATTAATCATCAAAGATGCTTAATTAAACCGCCTAAATTCATATGGGTGACTGGTGCATATTCACACCAATCGACGTCATGACTAGGTGTATAGCCAAATTTAAAGTGAGTTTAAAAAGTAACAACACTTGGTTTTTTGAATAAAAAGATCAAGAAAACACAGCTGCCTGCTTGACCGGAACTTTCTAATGGGTGACCCCTTTGGCCTGATGATGTGAGAGTTAGCAGTGCATCAATATCGAGTATATTTGTACTCTTTTTTTGTTTTGCGCCAAATATATGTTCCTCCAATTAAAAATAGAGCAACAATAAACGGTGTCAACTTGTTGTCTGACTTCCAAGCTTGTTCAGATTCTTCATACGAACGTACAAGCAGTCCATTCACTTTTAACTCAAAAAAATCATAATATATCTTCGAAGAGTAGATCGGCGAATGCGTATTAGAAGCCTCAAATAAAATAGTAACAAGCTGATCTTTTGATTTCAAAAGAGACTCTTCAACAACGCTTTGCCCACTTGATTTTGATGGGTAATTAAAACTCATTGGATCATTAACAAACCCGAAGCGTATTCCATAATCGTATGCTTGAACCCAATCAACAAGACCACTTTTTTCCACAAGGTGACTTTTAAAAGGAAAGCCATTATTAACCTGATTTAGATTTAAAAATCCGATGGCTAAGCCTAATGCTATGCAAATAACTGATAAAGATAAATTTCTATAATACTTAAATTTTGTCATTTCTTAGCTCAAATAAGCTCCTTATTAGTTCGAACGTTTAGAATCAGTTTCAGGCTCAACGTCAAGGGTATTAAAGTGTCAATTGCGGACAATTGGTAACGCTAAGCACAACTGCCGCAGTGTGGCACAAATTTGATGACGGCGAATGGAGGTCGGCTTGATGCGTTTTGTTAGCAATATTAACCACGGAGTAACGTTTCTACTTTGTCGGCTATTTCTTCAATGTTGTCATCAAAATTAACAAAAAGCTTATCAGCCAATAACGGCAGTTGTCCTAATAAAGATTCGCCATCGCCGACCATTAGAGGTAACAATTTAGTTTGCTCAGAACCTATTTCAGATGACAATACCACATTTAACTCTTTCATAGGCCATGACTTTTTCACCGACTCTTCAGATATAATAGCAATTACATACTTAGACTTCTGTAAGGCTGTATTTATTTTAGATACGAGAGAGTCACCCCATTTAATTTCAAAACAATCAACAAATGCATTTACCCCTCGTTTTGCTAATTCTGCATGTAGTGGTAATGCTACATCAGCTTTATTTTCACTAGCGTGACAGATAAAAATATCATACATATCGAATACACCTTTTAACTTTTTTATAAATTCGGGAGGATTATTATCTAGTTCTAATACTTGTTTGCATAGATTTAAATATGGCGAATGCTCTTCACCTTTAACCATTTTAATGAAACTGAGGTTTCCATAAATTGCTCGTTTATAAATAGACCCATCCAGATTTTTAATATTAATTTCAGAGTCAGTTACATGGTATCTGTGTTTAATAAAACGAATTTCTGCAGCTCGTAAATCTTTATCCCATTCGTGTATCATGGCACGTGTTTTTCTAATAAATTTACGGTTTATATTAACTCCCTCGTTTACGACTAGCCCAGTAACCTCTTGTCTCTGTGACTTGTGCTGTAGCCGTGTTTTATCATGGCTAATTTCAAAACCTGCATCCCTAATAACCTGCTCTAGTAACTTACCAACTCGATGTTTTTCTTGTCCGTTGTCTTGGGTTTTGCGTTCAACTAAGATGCTGGGGAATGGCTTGTTACTGGAAAGTGTCAGATCATCAGCATACCTTGTGTACGTTAAGTGAAACTTTTTAGCTATTTGAACAAGCTTTTTATCTAGTGTTGTAGCTGCTAAGTTTGACAAAACAGGCGAGGTACTTGCGCCTTGTGGTAAACGACCATTGTGAGTGCATAATTGAGCCAATACTGTGGCAGCAGCAGCTCCCATATTAAAAGGAGTATTTCTAAATATCCCTTGTACACGACCAAAATTAACTGAATGAAAAAAATCTTGAAGATCAATGTTTAAAACATAATTCTTTTTCTTATGTTGTTCAGCATTGGTAACAATACTTTTGCCACCGCCAACAAATCCATGCACGGGTTTCTTTACACGATAATGAGCCTCAATTAATGGCCTAACTTTATGTTGTAGTATTTTTATAGAGCTCTTTGGACTATCAATAACCCTTTTCTTTCCAGATTTTTTTGTGACCGTAAACGAATTGTAATTTGGGTTTTTAGAATAAAGAATATGTAGGAGTTGACCTACGGGGATTTCAAGTATGTTAGCAACATCATTGTCGCTTTGAAGCCCAATGAAATACTCTTTAGCGACCTCAATATCTCTCTCTAAAAGTGGAGATAGCTTAGGGTTTCTCCAATTAAAAGGTCCTTTGTTTGAAACTTTTTCAGGTTCAAAAGATGTCATACTAAATAGTAACTTGTTAAAAGGGTTACTCATCGAAATCTCTAGTTTTAATAAATGGTTTCAACCCAATCACCTTGCGCCATTCTAGCCATCGAGATAATCGACAACATCAGATACAGTTATAGCCGGGGCGTATGTTACCCGGAGTTCCAAGTCCGAAGCAGTAACAACTTCAGACATTTTGGGTCGAAACCAAGCATAGGGTACACAATACATACAAAGTTTGATAGTAAATTTTTGGATAGTACTAATAATTTACTGAACATCATTTTGGTGGTTTATATCACACCAAAACGGCGTTTATTACATATCCTGATAATTTCACCAATAATTACTTTTGTAAACAAGTAATTAAAATCGCTAGGAATTGAGCTTGTTATTTTGCACTAAAACGGCGGTTAATAATGTTATCGGAAAAAATTAGGATTTGACTCATCAAAACAAGAATAAATTTAACTTTTAAATGACAGGTGATCGCTCATAGTTGCCATTGAAGCTTATAAAAACAAAAAAGAGCAAAGCTTTCACTTTACTCTTTTCTATATCATTTTAAATTGACCGCTGACCGCTGACCGCTGACCGCTGACCGCTGACCGCTGACCGCTTACTTAAGCCTAATAGCCTTAGCTTCAATATCAATTAGGCCTTGCTTAAATAAACCGCCAATGGCTTTTTTATAATTAGCTTTACTGGTTGAGAAAACTTTTTTAATTGTCTCAGGATCCGATTTATCACCTAAAGCAATAACACCGCCTTCGGATTTTAATCTATCCATTATTTTCTCACCCAAGTCACTTACTTTAGCCATACCTGGTTTTTCAAGAATAACGTCAATTTTTCCGTCTTCACGTACTTTTTGAATAAATCCAGTTAAGCGTTGGCCAACAAACATGTTTTTAAACACCATGTTGTAAAATATAACGCCGTAATGTGCTTCTTCTATTAATACTTTATAGCCAATATCGGTTTTGCCAGCGACAATTAACTGTACTTCTTGCAGCGGCGCGTACTCAGGCTCCGTTTTATTGATAAAACGATTAAAGTTATTTGATGCACAAATACGGCCACTGGCGTTATCTAAATACAAACGTACTAAATAAGAATAGCCTTCTTGCATTCTTGGCTTTTGTTCGTTGAACGGTGCCAGTACATCTTTATCAAGCCCCCAATCTAAAAAAGCGCCAATGCTGTTGATTTCTTTAACACGAAGTAGGGCGTATTCACCTACCTGAGCTAACGGCTTTTTAGTTGTTGCAGTGGCGAGATTAGCATTATCTAAAAAGATAAATACGCTAACGCTGTCGCCAGCTTCAAGCTCATGTTTAATTTCATGACTTGGTAAGAAAACTTCGCCTAGCTCATGACCGTCGAGGTACGCGCCTTCGTTACTTACTTCGTTAACGAATAGGGTTTGGGTGGTTCCAAGGTAACTCATAATTATTCCTGTTCTGGCTTTTTACGACGGCGCATTGGTGCATCACCATCAATATTAAGAGGGGCTTTGATTGGCGCTTGTGGCTTTTTAGGTTTTGCTTTACGTTTAGTCACAGCTTTTACTTTAGGCTTTACATTTTCTTGTGCTTTAGCCCATGTTGCATCAGGTTTTGGTTCGCGTAAACCTTTAAACTTACCTTTTAACCCTGCAACGGTATGAAACTCAAGTTCATCATTTAAGAATGATTTAATTGCTTTATAGCTTAACCAATCTTTAGGACCGACCAGTGAAATAGCGGTACCTTTAAAGCCAGCTCGACCAGTACGACCAATACGATGCACATACTCTTCAGCGTGTTTAGGTAAATCAAAATTGATTACATGAGTTACGCTCAGTAAATCAAGACCACGAGAGGCAACATCGGTGGTTATTAAAATTTTAAAGTTTTCACGGCTAAAGCCGTCCATGATATCTAAACGTTTATTTTGTGCTAAATCACCTGCTAATGCTTGGGCTTTAAAACCTTTAGCATTAAGTGATTCGCTTAAACGGCTGGTATCAGTACGAGTCGCTGTAAATATAATGCATTGCCCGACCTCGTCTTGCTTTAAAAAATGCTCAAGCAGCGCTTCTTTATGATCAAGGTGATCTGCTAAATATAAGCTTTGTTTAATATCTGAATGTTGTTCGTTAGCCGCACTAAGGGTTATTTGTTTTGGCTTTTTCAGTAAATTACGTGATAACGCATCGACTTGTGCATGATCCAGTGTCGCTGAAAACAATAATGTTTGGCGCAGGCGATGATCAGCTTGCTCGTTGATCATCTTTAACTGTGCAGTAAAACCTAAATCTAAAATACGGTCAGCTTCATCAAAAATAAGTAACTCAAGGCCACTTAATTGTAATGAACGCTGAGTTAAGTGATCGGCTAAACGACCCGGTGTAGCAATAACAAATTGCGGGTCGTTACGCAGTGCTTTAATTTGATCATTAAAGTTTTCACCGCCTAATATTTTCACCGCTTTAATATTAGTACCTGCAATTAGCAGGCGCAGTTGGGTAAATACTTGGGTCGCCAGTTCACGAGTAGGCGCCACAATAAGCACACGAGGATCACGTTTACTGAGCGCCTTTTGTTTCATAACCCGTTGAACAGCAGGTAATAAAAATGCCAAGGTTTTGCCCGACCCAGTTTTAGACTGGGCGAAAATGTCATGGCCTGCCAGTGCGGTGGGCACTGCATGGGCCTGAATATCAGTGGGCTGGGTGATCCCTTGATGCGCTAATTGTGTTTCAAGGCGAGTATCAATCCCAAGATCAGTAAAATGCAAAGTGTGTTTCTCCAAAATGAGCAATTTGTTTGGGTATAAATAATTTCGCTATTATAGCGCAGTCCCGAGTGCGGCTAATAGTAAAAAGCCAATTATCACTGCTTTTTTTGCATTTAATTAGAAAAAGCGTAAAATACGCGCCCTCAATATGTATTATGCGCCGGATTTACGATTCGGTTACCGCCAATAACGGCTAAAGCAAAATAGGAATCACCATGACTGCTGTCCATAAAGACAATGTAACCAGCGAGCACTTTGTTGTATGTGCACTTTATAAGTTTGTTTCTTTACCTGAATTCGAAGCCCTACGCCAACCATTGTTAGATGTGATGGAAGCCAATGAAGTACGTGGTACTTTATTAATTGCCGCAGAAGGTATCAACGGCACAGTTTCTGCCAAGCGTGAAGGCATTGACAACCTTTTAAGCTGGTTAGACAGCCAACCAAACCTTGATAACATTGTTAGCAAAGAATCATTTGATGATGAATGCCCGTTTTACCGTACTAAGGTAAAACTAAAAAAAGAAATCGTCACAATGGGTGTTGAAGGGATTGATCCGCTGAAAGTGGTTGGCAGTTATGTAAAACCACAAGATTGGAATGCATTGATCTCAGATCCTGAGGTTATTTTAGTTGATACCCGTAACGATTATGAAATCGAAATTGGTACTTTTCAAAACGCAGTAGACCCAAATACTAAAACATTCCGCGAGTTTCCGCAGTGGGCAAAAGAAAACCTCGATCCGAGCAAACATAAAAAAGTAGCTATGTTTTGTACTGGTGGTATTCGCTGTGAAAAATCAACTGCTTACATGAAAGAGCAAGGTTTTGAAGATGTGTACCATCTTGAAGGCGGCATTTTAAAATACCTAGAAGAAGTGCCAAAAGAAGAAACCATGTGGGAAGGTGAGTGCTTTGTATTTGATAATCGCGTAGCAGTCGATCACGACTTGCAAAAAGGCTCATACGATCAATGTCATGCGTGTCGTATGCCAATCACTGAAGACGAAAAACTCAAACCAGAGTACATGGAAGGTGTCTCGTGTCATCATTGTATTGATGATGTTACCGACGAACAACGTGAACGATTTGCTGAGCGTCAAAAGCAAATTGAATTAGCGCAAGCTCGTGGCGAAGGCCATATTGGCAACGAAGCACAAGCCGTTTTACAAAAGCGTAAAGAAGCTAAAAAAGCGCAAAAAGACGCACAGCGTAAAAAGTAATTTAGTAGAGCTATTACTACCGTTTTATAAAGCCTCAGCGTTGTCTGGGGCTTTTTTAAGGTAACCAAGATTGAATGAATTTTAATCGTTAGGTTTTTATTGCACGATAACAGTCCCCATCATAAGGTAAGATATTATGTTTCGAATCATCTCAATCTTTGCAGCTATGCTGCTTTCAACTAATTCTTTTGCTGCAAGTACAGCACAAGAGCTTTTTTCAACAATAAACTTGCGCTTGAGTTACATGGAAGATGTTGCGCTTTATAAGAGTAATAATAACCAAGCCATTGAAGATAAAGAGCGTGAGCTAATTGTTATTAACAATGCAAGTTTGTCAGCAGAAAAACAAGGCTTAAACAAAGAAAGTGTCCTCGCGTTTTTTCGTGCCCAAATATCTGCGGCTAAGGCTATACAATACAGATACCGCGCTGACTTGCTTAGTAAGCCAACAGATAAAGAGCCTAGAAATTTAGATACTGTTATCCGTCCTGCGCTGATAAAGCTAGGGAAAGACATCAATATTGAACTTACACAGTATTTACGTCATGGAGGCGTTTTTTCACAGCAAGAATTTAAAGTTTTTGAACGCACACTAAATTCTCGATATTTAACACGAGCAGACAAAGAGATGTTATTTAACGCCTTGATTGAAATCAGGCTTCAATAATATAAATTTTTATACTAGCAGGTAAGCGTTAATCTATAACAATAGGACAGGCACAAATTTTTAAAAATCATAGCTTTAAGCACAGTTATTACATCAGTGATTAAGCTATTAGTATTTTATGATTCGAGCAACAGCAACTTTATTGATTTAGTATTCAGATCCGGTTATTACCATTGCGTATCCCGTGGCGTGCGTCGTGAATTTTTATGTGGTGAATACCTGTTTTCGGTAAATGATTATGATAGGTGTCATCTTAAGTTCTAAATAAGCGTGTTAACACGGTGATGTTTTTATTAAATCACCATGTATACATGCCAACTTTAGATTAATGTTTTTAAATGCGCTTCGGCGGCATTGGTGAGCTGTTCAGGTGTCATATCTTTGGCGTTATCTACAGCAATAGTGCATTGCTCTAGTGTGTACACATCTTTTTTATACATAAAAATCAGCGGCTCACAACCGTCCTCTTTAGCTTTTGCTGATGTCCAATAAACGGCTGAAAATTCAACATTGCCATGTTCGTAAGACTCAACGCTAACTTCTCCGCTGTGATCGAATTGTAGTTGTTTAGAAAGCTGTTCACTAATGTTAATAAGGTTGACCAAAAATACGGCTTCTTGGTGTGTAATACCATGTATATCGGTAAATTTTTGCTTAAACATAATTGTCCTTTTAAATATAAACTAGCAGAGTGGACCCTAATAAAAACTATTGTTGCACACTATACCTGTTTGCCCACTTACTCAAAAGTACTTAGCAATAAACTAGATATTTTTGACCACTTTCAGGGTTTATTAACCCGTAAATTCAACAATTTTTAGTTCTAAAAGCTCAAACTACCATTATGAGTAAATTTAAGACAATACCTTATTCTGACCAATTAGGCTGTTTATATATAGGGTATTTATAGCTAGTTAGCCTCTTAGCATTAAATACACTGCCCTAGTTACTTTCCCCTATAAAGGTATTTCAACGTATTGTTTTGACAGTTAATCGAACTAGACTTTTTATTGATCAAAACACTGTTACACTGCGTACCATAATGGAAATAATAATTAATTAGGTGATCTTTTTGAAATTACGAGTTCTTTTAGTCAGTGTTTTTATTACTTGTTCAGCGGTAATGCCATCGGCATTTGCTGCTAATGTAATTGTTGAACCTGTTGCGATGGAACGTGCAAAAGAGCAAGTTCAAGCGGTTGGTAATGCTGAAGCGATTCGCTCTGTTATCCTCTATCCTGCAGTGGGGGATAAAGTGACGGCTGTGCATTTTAAACCCGGTGATCAGGTAACCGCAGGTACTATTTTGTTAGAGCTCGATTCGCGCAGACAAAAAGCGGCGCTTAATGAAGCGAAAATAAAGCTTGCAGATAGTGAACGAATACAAACACGTTTACAGCAAAGTCATGCTAAAGGCGCGGTGCCAAAAAGCGATCTAGATGATGCAAAAACTGTGTATGAGTTAGCTAAGGTTGCGGTGACTAAAGCCGAAACCGAATTAGAAGATCGCCAAGTACGAGCGCCTTTTAGTGGCACCATGGGGTTAACGGATGTCGAAGTTGGCGATCGAATTACCACACAAACAGCCATCGCCAGTATTGATGATACTCGTTCGTTATACATTAATTTTAATGCACCAGAGTCAGCTATTTCAATGCTCAGAACTAGCGGTAACGTGACTGTGATGCCGTGGCAAGGAAGCGATGCGATCAATGCGCAAGTCGCTTATCTTGACTCACGCATTGATCCACAAACACGTACGCTGCGTGTCAAAGCAAAACTGGATAATGCACAAGCACAATTTTTACCGGGTATGAGTTTTAGAGTACATATTGAGGTATTAGGGCAGAGTTTAGCTGCAGTGCCTGAAGCTGCGCTTTTATGGGGGGCAACCGGCCCCTATGTATGGAAAAGTGTTGAGCAAAAGGCAACTCGCGTTGATGTTAAAATCCAGCAACGTTTAGCGGGTCGTTTGCTCGTATCTGGGCCTTTAAACGAAGGCGATATTTTGGTAGTTGAAGGCGTACAACGTTTACGCCAAGCGCAAGAGCTTAATTATATCAAGCCGCTTGCAGCAGCGCAGGAGTAGGTATGAAACAACAACCTATGATGCAAGATCTCCCTTCAATGGCCATTCGCCGCCCAGTGCTTATTGTAGTACTTAATTTACTGATCATTATTGCGGGTATTGCAGCCATTGCTGGGGTTGAAGTTCGTGAACTGCCTGATGTTGATACGCCAAGGATCACGGTGTCGGCTTCATTTCCTGGGGGCTCTCCAGAGACTGTTGATACCGAAGTAACCAGTAAACTTGAAGGGGCGGTAGCCCGCGTAAGTGGTGTAAAAACTATTCGCGCACAAAGTGAAGAAGGCAATGCACGGATTGTTGTTGAGTTTCGTGCTGGTGTTGACCTTGATGATGCTGCGAATGAAACCCGTGAGTCGGTAGCACGTGTACAACGGGAGTTGCCAGAAGAAGTTGAGCGCGTTTCTATTATCAAGGCTGATAATGATGCTGAGGCGGTGGTATCGCTAACCGTATCAAGCGATACCATAGCCCTTGAAGCGTTGACTGAACTGGTTGAGGTTGATTTAGCACCGCAGTTTTTAACCATTCCAGGTGTGGCCGATGTACGTTTAAATGGTGACCGAAAACGTGTTTTACGGGTGCGTCTTGATCCACTTAAATTAACCAGTTTTAATTTAACCGTTCCTGATGTAGCCCAAGTACTGCGCCAAGCGCCATTTGACGTACCTGCCGGTAGTTTGAAATCGACGGATCAACAAATTATAGTGCGCGCAGATGCAACCTCAATTACCGCTGAGCAAGTGGCCGATATTATTATTCGTGATGGTACGCGTATTGGTGATATTGCGGCGGTGTATTTTGGTCCTGCGGATCCTCGCTCTATGGTGCGCTTAAACGGCCAGCCAGTGATTGGCATGGAAGTTATACGTCAAGCACAGTCAAATACCATTGAAATATCTGACGAAGTATTAAGTTTATTAGCAAAAATGCAAACGCGTTTTCCGGAGCTGAAATTTACTTTAACTTCTGATGATGCCCAATTTATCAGGAGCTCAGTTGATGAGGTGATTTACTCACTGGTGTTAACTGTGCTGCTGGTGATCATTACATTATGGGTATTTATCGGCTCTTGGCGCGCGACTTTAGTGCCTGCATTTGCAATTCCTGTTGCCTTGGTTGGTTCATTAGCGTTGATATGGGCACTGGGTTTTTCAATCAATATACTTACTTTGCTGGCATTAGTGTTAGCAACGGGGTTGATTGTTGATGATGCGATTGTGGTCAGCGAAAACATTCAACGTCAACGCGGTTTAGGCCTTGGCCGCCGTGCTGCTGCGGTAATTGGCACGCGAGAAGTGTTTTTTGCTGTTGTCGCAACGACAGCGGTGTTAGCGGCGGTATTTGTTCCTATCGCATTTTTACCCTCAACAGCAGGGCGATTATTTAGAGAGTTTGGTGGGGTACTTGCGGGAGCGGTGATCATTTCAAGCTTTGTAGCGCTTTCATTAGTGCCAGCGCTCACCTCAAAGCTAAAACTCAAACAAGGTGGTAAACACCCATTTGCTAAAATAGGTCATTGGCTTGCTAATATTTATACTAAAACCATTCATTGGGTGCTTGATCATGCGTGGCTTACGTTTATAGCTAGTATATTAGTCGCTGCGGGTTCGGGTGCTTTGTATCTCAATTTAGATAATGAATTACTGCCTTCAGAAGATCGCGGAAAAATACGTATCTTTGCTCGGGGCCCTGACGGTGTTGGTTTGAATTTTATGGACCGTCAAGCAATGCAAATGGAAGATATTTTGCTGCCGTATGTGCAAAGCGGCGAAATTGAATCTATTTATACTGTTGTAGGGCAGTGGGATCCAAATATTGTGTTTATTACCGTGCCTTTAAAACACTGGGATGAGCGTCATTTTTCACAGCAAGAGATCATTAATAAAATTCGAGGTCCGCTGGGTAATATTCCTGGGGCGGCAGGTTATCCGTCTGGGTCAAATAGTTTAAATTTACGCGGTCAAGGTGGCGGTATTGAGCTGGCACTATTAGGGCAAGATTACCTGCAGATTTATAAGGCCGCACAAGATTTTGCTGCCCAGGTTGAGCAGACTATCCCGTCGATTGACAACGTGCGTATTTCATATCAGCCATCACAGCCGCAATTGCGCGTTAATATTGATAGACGTCGTGCAGAGGAATTAGGAGTGTCACTGAGTGATATATCAATCACCTTGCGTGCTGCGATAAATGGCGATGATATTGCAGATTTAAATATTGGTGACCAATCGGTACCGATTATTCTGCAAGCACAAAATCAAACCATTAAAGATCCCAGTGATCTCGCTAATTTATATATCAGTGCAAATAACGGTCAGTTAGTACCACTGAGTAGCGTTGCAACCATTACAGAAGAAGGTGTTGCCGCCGAGCTTGAACGCCACGCACAGCGTCGTGCTATCGAGCTTGATATGGAACTGCCGGCGGACATGAGTATTGCACAGCTGGTATCGCAATTACGTGATATTTCAGAGCAAACGCTACCAAGTGGCATTAGCTTGGCATTTAAAGGTGAAGCTTTAACCTTTGAAGAAACTTCTAATGAAGTATTTATCACTTACATACTGGCATTTTTAATCGTATTTTTAGTATTAGCCGCACAGTTTGAAAATGTTAATAGTGCTGTGGTGGTGATGGTAACAGTACCGTTTGGTATTACATCAGCAATTTTAGCGCTGTATTTAACTGGTACTTCGTTAAATATTTACTCGCAAATAGGTTTGGTGATGTTAATTGGCTTAATCGCGAAAAACGCGATTTTGTTAGTTGAATTTGCTGACCAATTGCGCGACCAAGGTTTAACAGTTCGTAAAGCTGTAGAGCAAGCAGCATTAGTACGTTTAAGACCAATTACTATGACCTTGATATCAACCTTACTAGGTGCACTGCCGCTAATATTATCAACCGGAGCGGGGGCTGAGGCACGTAATGCGATTGGCTGGGTCGTGTTTGGTGGCTTGTCTTTAGCGGTGCTATTTACGTTGTATTTAACACCGGTAATTTACTTGGGCTTAGCGCGCTTTACTACCCCCCGTGGTGATGAAAGTAAGCAACTTGCGCAGGAGCTTGATAAGGTAGAGTAAATCACAATTAAAATAGCCTAATTAACTATTTATCTTTGAAAAATAAGTTAATTAGGCTCACACTTGGGAAAGCTATCCCCAACAGGTTTTTTTTATGCAAGCCGAACAAGTAGAAATCGCGCAGTTTTTAGCACAACACCCGCCTTTTGACAGCCTACCGAGTAAAGCAATCAATGAGCTCGCGCAACAGGTTGAAGTCGCCTACTTTAGAGCGCACACCGATATTTTATTATTTGGTCAAGATATCGCCGATCTTTATGTGATCAGAAGCGGCTCTGTTGAAATGTATCGACGTAATGGGGAACTGGATAATCGTTTAACCACTGCCGGTATATTTGGGCAGATGGGTTTACTGATGAATCGCAAGGTTCGCTTTCCAGCTAAAGCACTTGAAGATACGCTAGTGTATTGCATTAATGTTGAACTATTTAACCGCTATTGCGACGAATTTGATTCATTTGCTGACTATTTTGAAACGGATGGTAATGTTCGTTTACATCAGGCAATTGTTGAACAAGCCGATGGTAATGATTTAACCACGGCAAAAGTAAAATCGCTGATCCACCGTGATGTGGTAACAGTTAATACTGATTCGACGGTGCAACAAGTTGCCCAGCTTATGACTGATGAATCGGTGTCATCGGTTTTAGTGACTGATAGTACTAAACCTATTAACGACGACCCAGAGGAAGATGATGGTCAAGTTGTTGGTATTATCACAGACAAAGATTTACGTACCAAAGTCATTGCTCATGGGCTGGCATTTGACACACCCGCGCATACAATAATGTCTACAAACTTGGTTTTATTAGATGCCAATGCCTATGTTTTCGAAGCTGTACTTGCGATGCTACGTGATAACTTACATCACTTACCGGTGGTGCAAAAACGCCGTCCAATTGGGGTTATTTCTCTTTCTGATATTTTACGCTATGAATCACAAAGCAGCTTGCTATTAGTACGTGGAATACTTGCGCAGCAATCGATTGAAGATTTAACACACTATGCACGCCAGCTGCCGAATGTGTTTGTACGGATGGTAAATGAAGATGCAAACTCGCATATGATTGGCACGGCAATGGCTGTGATTGGCCGCACTTTTAAACAAAGGTTACTGGTATTAGCTGAAGAAAAGTATGGGCCGCCGCCGGTTGCGTACTGTTTTATCGCTTTAGGTTCAATGGCGCGGGATGAGCAACTCATTGTTACTGATCAAGATAACGCGCTCATTCTAGATGATGATTATGATGATGAACTTCATGATACGTATT
Organism: Pseudoalteromonas sp. SG41-2; assembly: GCF_014164535.1. Lineage (NCBI taxonomy): Bacteria > Pseudomonadati > Pseudomonadota > Gammaproteobacteria > Alteromonadales > Pseudoalteromonadaceae > Pseudoalteromonas > Pseudoalteromonas sp. SG41-2. Next base: position 14,951 of record NZ_JACJFK010000028.1, read on the forward strand.
TTCAAAATATTGCCGATTTTGTTTGTGATGGTTTAGCTCAATGCGGTTATACCTATTGTGATGGCGAAATAATGGCGTCATTTAAAAAATGGCGAAAAACACGTGCACAATGGTTTGAGCAATTTGCTCAGTGGATAGAGCAACCTAAACCGCAAGCCTTACTAAATAGCTCCATATTTTTTGATTTAGACGGGGTGTGGGGTAAAACCAAATGGGCCGATGAGCTTAAAATATTTATTGCCAAACAAAGCAAAGTTAATCGCGTATTTTTAGCTAATATGGCTGCAAATGCCCGCAACAGAACCCCACCATTGGGGTTTTTTAAAGGCTTTGTTATGGAGCACAACGGTCAGCATAAACGTTCTATGAATTTAAAGCGCAGAGGCACAGCGCCGCTTTCAGATGTTATTCGGGTTCACGCATTGGCGGTTGGATCACGTAAGCAAAACTCGTTCGAACGCTTAGAAGATATTATTGAAGCGAAGCTTCTACCGCAAGGCAAAGCACAAGATTTGCGAGATGCGCTAGAATATATTGCCATGATGCGGTTCCGTCACCAAGCGTGGCAAATTGAACAAGGGGAAGAACCCGACAACGATTTAGACCCTCATTTATTATCGCCTTTTGAGCAGCGTAACTTAAAAGAAGCTTTTGCAATTTTAGAAAAAGCACAAAGCTATTTGAAATTTAGTTACTCAGCAAACTCTGGGGTGAAGTAATTTATGGCTTTCAAAAAGCAAGCAATGATTGACTGGGCAACACGCTATAAAAATTTATTAAGCGGCGCTCAAAATGACACTATCAAACGTTTTTATGGAGCTGCTTTTAGCGATAAATTCGCAGCAATTAAAGATGTGCCATTTGTTGCAATGGACTTTGAAACAACCGGTTTAGATAGCACTAGTGATGATATTGTCAGCGTTGGTTTAATTCCTTTTAATTTACAGCGTATATATTGCAAAGATAGTCGCCATTGGGTGGTGCGCCCTAGGCGTAATTTCAACGAGGGATCCATTGTAATACATGGCATAACGCATTCAGAAATTGACGATGCCCCGGATTTTAACCAGATTATTGAGCCATTATTGCAAGCACTCAGTGGTAAAGTGGTTGTTGTACACTATGGCGCGATTGAGCGGCACTTCTTAAATACTGCACTGTTACTTAGGCTTAACGAGGGGATCAACTTTGCTTTGGTTGATACCATGGAAATTGAACGAAAAGCCTTAAAAGCCAGGCAGGGTTTGCTAGGTTGGTTATTTAATTCTAGGTTAGGATCGCTTAGATTAGGTGATTGTCGCCAGCGCTATTCATTACCTGTGTATAAAAACCATAATGCTTTAACAGACGCTTTAGCAACAGCTGAACTGTTACAAGCACAATTGAGTCACCATTACCGAGAAGATACACCGATCTCGCAGTTATGGAGTTAAAAATTTCTTAACCTGAACTTTGGCTAATAAGCTTAAATAAAAAAACGCCGCAAATTTGCGGCGTTTTTGGTTTTATATAGCGTTTATTTAGCCGGTAACGGCTCAGTTCTCAGACCTAAAATAAGGCTTAAACACATAAACAGCAAGACGATTGTAAATGGTAAGCCGGTAGAGACCGCACCTGCTTGCAGTGCTTCGATTGCTTGTGTACCACCAATCCACAATAGCGCGGCTGCAATAGCACCTTCAATAGATGCCCAAAATATGCGTTGTGGTACTGGCGCATCAATTTTCCCGCCAGCAGTGATAGAGTCTATTACTAATGACCCTGAATCAGATGAAGTGATAAAAAACACTAAAACTAATAGCACAGCAATTACAGACAAAATATTAGACATAGGTAATTCATCTAGCATTTGAAACATAGCCATAGGGACATCGGTTAAACCATTTAGGCCAAGTGCGCCAACACCATTGACTACTTGATCAATTGCAATACCGCCGTAAATTGACATCCATAATACTGTTACCAATGTTGGAATAAGTAATACCGCAATCAAAAATTCACGAATAGTACGACCGCGTGATACGCGAGCGATAAACATGCCTACAAACGGTGACCACGAAATCCACCAAGCCCAGTAAAATACAGTCCAGCCATGCATCCATGTTTCGTCTTCACGGCCATGTGGATTACTTAATGGAATGATATTTTCTACATAACCCATAAAGGTGGTAGGAATATTACCCATCGCAACAGCAAAGCCAACTAAGCAAACAAATACCAAAAGGGCAAAAGCAATTAGCATGTTGATATTACTAAGGAGTTTTACACCGCCATCAATGCCGCGCACAACGGAAATAATAGCCAGTAGGGTAACGCCAACAATAACGAGTATTTGTGAGCCAATGCCACCTTCGAGACCAAACACGTGGTTTATCCCCGCAGACGCTTGCTGAGCGCCTAACCCCAATGATGTTGCCAAGCCAAATAAAGTTGCCAGTACTGCTAAAATATCAATGATATGACCAGGCCAGCCCCATGCTTTATCGCCCAATATAGGGTAAAAAATTGACCGGATAGACAGTGGTAAACCTTTGTTATATGTAAAGAATGATAGTGATAAGCCAACTACAGCATAAATAGCCCAAGGGTGCAGGCCCCAATGGAACATAGTTGCCCCCATTGCCAGTTTTGCAGCTTCTGGGGTGTTGGCTGTTACATTCAGTGGTGTTTCATACCAACCAGTAAAATATGCAACCGGTTCAGCTACCCCCCAAAACATTAAGCCAATACCCATGCCTGCGGCGAATAACATAGCGAGCCATGAAACACGAGTATATGAAGGCTTAGCATCACTGCCTCCTAAACGGATCTTTCCGTAAGGAGAAACAATCAGTGCTAAACAAAAAATAACGAAGAAGTTTGCAGCCCACATAAACAAGGCATCAAAATTATTAATTATATCGAGTTTCACACCATCAAGTGCTGCTTTTGCAGTTTGTGGATCGGTAGCGAGAATGGCGATTAAAAAGATGACAATCAGGCCCGCACTGATGCCAAAAACAGGGTTGTGTATATCAAATCCCCATTTTTGCACGTTATCCTGACCTACGGTGTAATCCGTATTGTCGATACTATATTTGTCATGATTTTCGCTCATGCAATACCTCTTTTGTTGTCCTAACAAGCTGCTTGTTACCAGCAACATACCTAATTTAATTAGTCTAAGTAACTTGAAGCTTCGGATAATAAATCACTACGTTAGTAAATTTTTAAAGCAAAGTTCAGGTTAGGTAATAATTGATACTTTAATTTATTTGAAGACTAACTAATTTAAAAGATGATCATACAGCTACTAGTGTATGAGTTAAATACCAAATGTAAATGATTTTGTTGTTAAATAGCGGCTTATATGGCCATTGTAACCATTTTTATGTTTTTATATAAAAGTACATAATTCGCAAAAGGTCAAAAATTAGTTTGATTGTTAAAGTAATCGCGGCTGTTTTTTGTGGTTAATTGAGCTATTATTTTTTGTAGTTGTAAAAGGCAGTTGCACGAGATTGACGTTTTATAGTCGCAGTAATGAAAGCGTAATATGAATATGATTTAACATTAGATGAGCTATATCATTGATCAGTAGCGATAAGGAATTTAGTCATTACTATGAGTAACCATGGCAAAGAGAACACTAAAAACACGGCTGATGAGCATCAATTAGCTCAGCATTATCATCGCGTTCGACACCACAGCGTGACGTTAATAAACTCGTTATCAGCAGAAGACTGCCAATTACAAGCTATGGCAGATGTAAGCCCTAGTAAATGGCACCTTGCGCACACAACGTGGTTCTTTGAAACTTTTTTGCTAATTGCACATAGCTCTCACTACACAGTATTTAATCCTAAATTTAAAATTTTATTTAACTCATATTATAACGGTATAGGTGAACAATTTAAGCGTGCGTGCAGAGGGAGTTTATCGCGGCCTAGTTTAGATGACGTGATTACCTATAGAGAATATGTTGACCGGGCGGTGATTGAATTACTGAGTGCACCGTGTAGCGAGTCAATAAAGCAAGTTATTGAATTAGGACTTAACCATGAACAACAGCACCAAGAACTAATGCTGATGGACATTCAATATAACTTTTCAGTTAATCCGTTGTTTCCTGCTTATTGTGACACTAACAATATCCGTATAGAAAATCCTGTTACGCAAGCCAGTCCTCTTAGCTTTGTGGCATTCTCAAAGCATACTGCACATATTGGTGCAACTGAGCAAACGTTCAGCTACGACAATGAACGGCCAACTCATCAAGTGCTTATTCAGCCATTTAAATTTGCTAACCGGTTAACTACCAATGGTGAGTATTTAGCGTTTATACAAGACGGTGGTTATCAAAATCCAGAGCATTGGCTCAGTGACGGTTGGGCGCAGATAAATAATGCTCGGCAAACTGCGCCACTCTATTGGCATAAAGTAAATAATGAGTGGTTTGAATTTACATTAGCTGGATTACAGCCTTTGGCGCTAAATGAGCCGCTAAGCCATGTTACCTTTTACGAAGCAAACGCTTTTGCACATTACTCACAAGCACGCCTCCCAACCGAATTTGAATGGGAAAGCGTTGCTAACAGTAATGCGGCACAAACTATCACCCAGCTGACCGACAACTGTTGGCAGTGGACAAACAGTGCCTATTTACCGTACCCAGGCTTTAAGCCAATAGCAGGCGTGGCAGGGGAATACAATGGTAAATTTATGGCGAACCAAATGGTACTGCGCGGTGGCTGTAAACTTACCCCACAAAATCATTTAAGACTAACTTATCGCAATTTCTATTATCCACACCAAGCGTGGATGCGCAGTGGTATTAGACTCGCTAAGGATTGAGCATGAGCCAAATAACAACATTAACGACAATCGACATTGATAACCGCTTTTTAAACGATGTTATTGCGGGACTGTCACAGCAGCAAAAGAATCTACCCTGTAAATATTTTTATGATGATAACGGGGCCGCTTTGTTTGAGCAGATCACTGAGCTTGATGAGTACTATGTGACACGCACAGAGCTGAGCATTTTAACCAAGCACAGCCAAGCAATTGCCAAGTTGCTTCCTGATAACTTATCAATCATAGAGCCGGGCTGTGGCTCGGGTAAAAAAATTGCTTATTTGTTAGCGCACTTAGTGAATGTGAAAAGTTTTGTGCCATTTGAGATCTCTAATGAAATGCTTAATTACTCATTGGCTCATTTATCTCCATTATTTCCTGAGTTAGCTATTTCGCCGTTGTTGGGGGATTTTACTCATAGCCAAATGGTAAAGCAGTTAAGCCGTGAAACACAATTGGATAGCCAAACGAACCTCGTGTATTTTCCAGGCTCAACAATAGGCAATTTTTCACCGCTAAAAGCCATTGAGATCATGAAAAATTTCCATCGGTTATGTGGTATTAACGGTTATGTATTGATTGGCATTGATTTGCTCAAAGACCGTCAAGTATTACTTGATGCTTATGACGATAAACAAGGCGTGACCGCGGCATTTAATAAAAACTTGCTCCAGCGTATTAATGCTGAGTTAAATGCTGATTTTGATCTTAGCCAGTTTAATCACCAATCACGGTTTAATGAAAAACTAAGCCGTATTGAAATGCATTTGATCAGTAACTGTGATCAAACAGTCACCGTCAATGGCGAATCATTTAGCTTTTCTCAAGGTGAGAGTATCCATACAGAAAACTCCCATAAATACGCACTACAGGCATTTACTGAACTTAGCGCCCAAGCTGGATTACGTTTAGAGCAAACGTGGCAAGACGAGCAGGGGTATTTTGCATTGTGTTTATTAAGGCCAATTTAAACAATGCACAGTCCATAATTTATTATTTAACTGTACTTAGCTAAAAATGCTGCGCAAATTGATTTTTTAATAGTATAAATACTACATTAAACCTACGGCTGCTGGTGTAGCCATTATAAAACCTTATTACGAAGAGGTTAGTGTGGACAGTTCTACTAAATTAAAAACGATTGCAGCACATTTATTTGCACAACGCACAAGTGCAGCGCCACAATCAGATTTACCGCCACAATTAGCATTAACAAGCACTGAAGATAGTTTAGCTGTTCAACAATTGATGATTGCATTAAACAAGGGCCAAGTATTTGGTTGGAAATGCCTATTACCACTTGATAACGGTGCGATTATTTTGGCTCCAATATTAAAGCCGCCGCAATCATTTGCACAAATCTGCACATTATATACTGAACAAAACAAGGCACGGATAGAGCCTGAAATTGCTTTTGTGTTTGCGCAAAATATGCCAAAGCAGGCCAGCTATAGCGAAGCTGAAATTGACCACGCGGTGAGTGACACGCATATGGCACTTGAGCTGATCCAAAACCGTTTCTCTACAGCGTATCAAGCAAATCACTTTGCAAAGTTAGCGGATGGTTTAAGTAACCAAGGGGTGTTACTTGGTCCTAAAATTAATAAGCAAGCAGCTTATGATGCGGCACATATTACTATCGCGATAACACAAAATAATCGCTGTCATAGCTATCTTGGCAAGCATCCATGTGGTCTGGCACAAACACCAATCTATTGGGCAGTAAATTATCTGGCTAAGTGTGGGATCACGCTCGCTGCTGGCCAAATTCTCATAACAGGCTCATATTGTGGTGTTATTGAGTTAGACACTGATGTTGATACTGAAATTGACTATGCAGGGCTTGGAAAATACACCGTCAAATTTAGTGGCTTAACTGATAATGACGCTGTTATCTTTTAAACGGTAATTAATGGTTGCTCCGAAAACAGAATCTTGGAAAAGCTGGCCATGTGTTTGTTCAGTGTATTGTTTGATTATGGGGGCAATAATGCTGATGGCTGAACCTGTAGCGCTATCTTCATCAACGCCATAATAAGGAGCAAAATATCGAAAATGCCACTGTGTGGTTTGATTAGCTGTTTGGCGTTGTTGCAATACAATCACTGCATTTGGGTAGTATTGTAATTGTGCTGTATTTATCGCGAGTGTTTTTAAAGGCTGATCACTGTTAATCATCACAGTACTGTAGCCGTTAATTTTTGCTGTTTTATAGCTTTGCACTATTGAGGTAGGAATGGCTTGTTGCAGCAGAACCTCTGTTTGTACCTCGGTGCTATCAATGGTGGCTAATTGTAGTTGCAGTGCGCGTTGATGTATTCTGATTTTAAATACTTCCCCTGTATTTGTATAAAAAGTGTTTGGGCTAAACCCTTGCCATTTTTTTAAAAACAGTGCAGCGGCGAGTGTCCCATGACCACAGCGGCTGATCTCATGGCTGTGATTAAACCAACGAATAGGGCATCGATTTTTTTTGATATTGGCTTGATTTAAAAATACGGTGGCGGGCTGAGCGGTGTTTTTTGCAATGCGCTGCATTAGTCGAGTTGTTAACCCTGTTTTATAAATAACAATTAACGCAGACGAACCTTTACAGCGTCTCGCTGTATCGTTAAAAACTTGCTCAATAGCAAAAGACTGCACAAAGCGCGGGGCTTTGTGCAGTCTGTGAGTTATTGCCAGATTTAATAAGCGACTAGGCTTATTATTTCTTTTGTGCATAGGCGTCGTTATGAATACCTGCGGCACGACCTGATGGATCGGCATTATTTTGAAATGATGCATCCCATAATAACGCTTCAGGCGTTGAACAGGCGACTGACTTACCGTGTGGTACACATTTAGCGGCTGCATCACCTGGGAAGTGAGATTCAAAAATAGTACGGTAGTAATACGCTTCTTTTGAATCAGGTGTGTTAATAGGGTATTTAAATTTTGCGTTTTCAAGCTCTTGATCGGTTACTTGCTCGTTTACAAACTCTTTTAATGTATCAATCCAGCTGTAGCCTACACCATCCGAAAACTGCTCTTTTTGACGCCATAACACTTCATCAGGTAAGTAGCCGTCAAAGCCTTCACGTAAAATATGCTTTTCAATTTTGCCATCTTTACACATTTTAGCTTCAGGGTTGATACGCATAGCAACATCAACAAACTCTTTATCAAGGAAGGGAACGCGGGCTTCTACACCCCATGCCGCCATTGATTTATTTGCGCGTAAGCAATCAAACATGTGCAGTTTAGATACTTTACGGTTTAATTCTTCATGAAACTCTTGTGCATTTGGTGCTTTATGAAAGTACAAGTAACCACCAAATAGCTCATCAGCGCCTTCACCAGAGAGCACCATTTTAATACCCATCGCTTTGATTTGGCGAGCCATTAAGTACATCGGAGTAGAAGCACGGATCGTAGTTACATCGTAGGTTTCAATGTGATAAATAACTTCACGTAGGGCATCAATCCCTTCTTGAATCGTAAATATAATCGGGTGATGAACAGTTCCTATCATATCAGCTACTTTTTGTGCAGCCGCTAGATCTGGGGAGCCCTCAAGGCCAACCGAGAAAGAGTGCAGCTTAGGCCACCATGCATCGCTTTCATCATTATCTTCAATACGTTTTGCTGCAAAACGTTGGGTAATAGCTGAAATAACGGATGAATCTAAACCACCTGACAACAACACGCCATAAGGTACGTCACACATTAATTGACGTTTAACGGCGGCTTCAAGTGCATCTTTGACGTCTTCGGCTTTTGCGCTGTTATCTTTAACTGCATCGAAGCTTTGCCAATCACGGGCATAATATGGGCGCAATTGACCATCTTTACTCCATAAAAAATGTCCAGGAGGAAATTCTTCAATATGCTTACAGATTGGTGAAAGTGCTTTTAGCTCTGAGGCAACATAAAAGTTACCGTGCTCATCGTGGCCTGTATAAAGTGGAATAATACCAATATGATCACGGCCAATTAAATAAGCGTCTTGTTCTTCGTCATATAAACAAAAAGCAAAAATACCGTTCAGATCATCTAAAAATTCAGGCCCTTTCTGTTTGTATAACGCTAAGATAACTTCACAATCTGATTGAGTTTGAAAAGTGAAATCGGTTTCAAGGTTAGCGGCAAGTTCTTTGTGATTATAAATTTCGCCATTAACCGCTAGAATATGAGTTTTTTCAGGGTTGTATAAAGGCTGTGCACCGCTTGAGACACCAACAATGGCTAAACGTTCATGCACTAAAATCGCTTTATCTGATGAATATACACCAGACCAATCAGGTCCGCGGTGACGTAATAATTTTGACATTTCAATTGCTTGCGTACGCAATGGAGCGGGATCAGACTTTATATCTAATACACCAAAAATTGAACACATAGTAACTCCTCATTCCTATCATGTGTGTTAGTTAGGTCATAATACCTAACCATTCACGTTTGTTTTAACAGAAATAATTAACTAAGTCACATAGCTTTTACAATATTTTCAGAATAATTTATGCACCAGCATGGCCGCTGATGCACCAAATTGGTCAGTGGGTGGTGCCAGCCGCGACTTTTACATCTTGTTTTGCAACAATAGCTTCGTTGATCATTACTTTTAACGCGCTTAGTACGGTTTCTTCGCTCATACTCGGTGCGCCATTATGGTGCACAGCTTGGCTTGGTAAATAAGGGATATGTACAAAGCCCCCTTTGATGTGTGGTTCATGCTCATTGATATGATGTAATAGACCATACATAACGTGATTACACACATATGTACCCGCTGTATTAGAAATGGCGGCTGGGATCTCACTTTGTTGCAGTGCTAATAACATGCGTTTGATAGGTAATTGTTCAAAATAAGCAGCAGGGGCATTATTGACGACGGGGTGATCAATGGGTTGCTTTCCTGCGTTGTCTTTAATTCGGGCATCATCAATATTAATCGCGATACGCTCTATGCTTATTTCACTGCGGCCACCGGCTTGGCCGATACATAATACTAGAACCGGATGATGCTGCTCTATGGCTTTATAAAGCACCTCTAATGAGGTATTAAACTCACACGGTAGCTCAAGGGCTATTACTCGGTGCTTAGCGATTAAATGTTCGTCGAGTTTGCTTACCGCTTGCCACGACGGATTGAGCGATTCGCCGCCAAATGGTGCAAACCCAGTTATCAATACGCAGGGCATGCTTGATGTCAGTTTAGTCATTAAAAACCACCATATACATTAAAATAATATTGACCGTTAATAAGGCCAGCGCAGTAGGTATTTGCACCTTTATAACATGGTATTTGTCTTTTAGGTCGAGTAATGCCGCTGGAATGATATTAAAGTTTGCTGCCATTGGCGTCATTAACGTTCCACAGTAACCACTGTACATCCCAATTGCTACCAGTGGTGCGGCGCTGGCGCCATGACCTTCGATTAAAAAAGGCATAGCAATACCCGCAGTCATTACCGGAAATGCAGCAAACGCATTTCCCATCACCATGGTAAATAACGCCATGCCAACACAATACAGCACCACCAGCATAAAACGATTCTCTGGCGCTATAAATAAAGTAACCAACTCTTTAATTGAGTCTCCTGTTTGCGCCACAATAAACACGCCACCAAGCATTGCTAGCATTTGTGGCAGTATTGCTGCCCAACCGATAGAATCTAGCAGCCGACGGGATTCAGTGACAGCTTCAATCGGATTTCCCCCAGTAATTTTCCAGCCAATAAGTAGCGCAGACACACACGCTATAGTGAGCGATGCGAGAGTTAAATGACGTTGATCAAGTAAGTAATAATCACCAATTGCGATACCATCAAAAGAAACAGTCAGTAATACCGTGATCACGGGTATCATTAATGCGGGAACAAATAATTTATTGCCCAGGCGAGAGGCCGATTGTGTTTGTTGCTGTTCAGTGAGTGGTTGATAACTGCCCATGCTTACTAGGTTTAAGCCCGCTAACAGGGCAATTAATACTACGCTCACACCAACCCATAAATAAGTGTTGGCTTTGCCGAACAAGGCAATCGATACATCACCAAATAAAAAACTGCTACCAAATAACAACCAAAATAATGCTGTAGTGAGCCTTTTTGGATGGTTTTTGTCTTGCAGCGTTCGAACAACTAAAAACATCACAACGAGACCAATTAATAAATAAATGTTCTCAATGGTGATAATTGTAGCGTTTGAGTTAGTTACATCGGTTGTTAGTACTTTACTCATCACACTTCCTGCTGTTTGTAGTGAGCAACAGCCAGAGCTATTTTTGCTTCTAAACGAGATAATCTAAATAAATGAATAATGAGTGCGGCAATGGCGGTCGGAATAGCCCATAAACCAATATGCAGCGGTTCAATACCGGCAATGCCGTTTTCCTTTAAGAAGGCATCCATCAATAGTACAGCACCAAAAGCAATGAAAATGTCTTCTCCAAAGAACATCGCAATATTATCAACGGCAGCTGCATGGGCGCTGATCATGTCTTTTATGGGTTTTGGCAGCTCACCGTGTTTATTGGTCGCGGCACCTAATGCCATGGGGGCTAATAATGGACGAACAGTTTGTGCTTGACCGCCAAGGCTTAATAACCCAAGGGCTGCTGAGCATTCTCGAACGATAAAATACAGGGCTAATATACGTGCGCTGGTGGCACTTTGAATTTGTGCAATCCAGTTTTTCGCATGCTGTTGTAAACCATAGCGCTCTAGCAGTGCGATAACGGGTAAAATAAGAATAAAGCTGGCCAGTTGACGAGAGTTCATAAACTTCTCGCCAAAGGTTTGCAAAAGGGTGAGGATATCTAAATTTACCGCCCAACCAGTTGCAAGGCCAGCAACGGTTACTACAATCAGTGGGTTAAAGCGCAAGGCAAATCCTAGCACAACCACTGGAATGCCAATTAATGGCCAATAATTAAGATCAAACATCATAGTTCCTACACTGTGCTGTGTTTATTATTATTTATTAAGCTGAGCTTTTATTTAGTGATTGGTTATCTGATGCTCAAGTTTCTTAGTGCAATAGTCAATTGTTGTAGGTGAGCGTCAAGTTTTCGCTGCGCAGTATTTGCAGCTGCTAGGTTGACGAATTCAAATATTACAAAGTCACCAGGTTTAAGTTGTGCAAATTGGTGTTGATCCGCACTTATTATAGTACCAAGTAGCGGGTATCCTCCGGTTGTTTGGCCATCATTTAGCAATACGATAGGCTCACCACTGGGTGTTAGTTGGATAGAGCCCGGGCTAACAGCTAAAGAAGGCAATGAATGTGTATGCATTAATTGATTATGTTCCGTACTGAGCCTCACTCCCATACGATTACTTTGCGGACTGACTTGCCATTTCGTCTGGGCAAAAAAATCACTAAATTGTTGTGATAGTAATTGTTGATGTGGGCCGTAATGGACGCGGATCACACTGCGCTTAGCGGGGGAAATCGCTCCACGTTGCGGCCAATTGCCATCAAATGGCGTGATTGGGACTTGATCATTGGCTTGTAAAGGCGCGCCCGTTAGGCCACCAAAACCTGCTGCAATATCGGTGGCTGTTGAATTCATCACTGCATGACAATCAATGCCGCCTTTAATTGCGAGGTAGCTGCGAAAACCTTGCCGAGCGGTGGCAAATGTCAGTGTTTGTCCTTGCTCTACTGGATAACTCCAGCCGGGATAAATACTTACTCCATCAAGCTTTGCTTGCATATCAGCGCCATGCAGCACAATAACAGTGGCACATTGAAACTGTAATTGCGCTAAGCCTAAAGTGATCTCAATAACACTTTGATTGTCATCATTGCCTACTAAACGATTGGCAATGATCATTGCATAAGGGTCAAGCGCACCAGATTGGGCAATTCCTAAATGACGATAGCCACGACGACCAAGATCTTGAATCGTCATTTGCATTCCGGGCTTTATTACGGTGATCATAATACCGACTCCTTAGTAACAAATTGCAGCGTATCGCCCGGTTGTATTGCGCATGGTGGAGTATTTTCACTGTCAAATAATGCAAAATCACTGTGGCCGATAATATGCCACCCACCGGGCGAATCAGCTGGGTAAATCGCGGTTTGATTAGCGCCAATGGCAACCGAACCTTTGGGCACTCGAGTTCGCGGCTGTGCTCTGCGCGGAGTATGTAATTGACTATTCAGACCGTGCAAATATGCAAAGCCTGGCTGAAAGCCTAAAAACAATACTTGATAATGCCCTTGGCTATGTATATCAATTACTTGTTGTAGCGATAAATTGTGATACTCAGCTACATAGTCTAGATCTGGGCCATAGTCACCACCGTATTGGGTAATAATTTTATGATGCTTACCCTGATAGTCGTGCGGATTTATATTTGCCCACCAAAGTGCTAACTGAGCTTGCCAGTGAGCAAGCGAAGTAGGGTCTATTAAATAAACTGTCAGCGAGTTCATTGCAGGTACTACATCTATAAAGGCGTCGCTGGTGTTGCATTGTTGCACTAGTGCCCAGATTTTTTTTTGAATGCTCAGACTGTCATCGTTTAGGGCAGTGGCATCAAGCAATATGCTGTTATTACTGAGGACACTAATAGTTGGAGAGATAGTTTGTTGATCCATAGCCAAATGTATTTATTATTCTTGAATACCTCAAACTAGCATATAACGTATGAAATGTTTATAGCGATGCGACTAGTTAACAACCTTGCAATATTAACATTACCCAGTGTAGCGCAAACACATTAGTTTGGTTATGGAATGTTCTGGACTAATACACGTAAACTAGATATGTGAGTCAGACTATAAAAAACTGTGGCATATCACTCACTATTGCTTAGAGTAGGTGTTTGATAATGCCACAGTTGTTATAACAACTAATGATGTTAGTAGAATGCATTAAGTTATAATAGCTTACTGCTAATTACTTAACAGCCACTCACTGAGCAAGCGCACACCATAACCTGTGCCGCCTGGTGAAATTTCATCTTTTCCTTTAGTTGCTAGTGCATTACCTGCAATATCTATGTGTACCCAACGAGTTTCACCAGCAAAATGTTGCAAAAAGCTGGCGGCCGTTGTTGCTCCGGGGCCACTTGAGCCTAGGTTTTTAAGATCGGCAATGTCTGAACTTAAGGTTTCTTTATATCCCAGCGGTAAGCGCCATAGGTTTTCGTTTACTTGCATTCCAGCTAAAGTGAGTTGCGTAACAAGCGTATCGTCATCAGAAAACACCGCCGCATAATCGTTACCTACGGCTTTGATTTTAGAGCCGGTAAGGGTGGCAACGTCTATCATGATCTCCGGCTTGAAATATTCACGTGCATACCACATTGCATCACTTAATACTAAGCGTCCTTCTGCATCAGTATTAACAATCTCAACGCTTAAACCTTCTGCGGTGCGAACCACATCACCAGGGGCAACAGCGTATTGCGACACCATATTGGCAGCCATACCCATAACGGCAACAATGTTTTTGTCAGCTTTTGCAAGCGCCATTGCTTTGATAGTCCCAAGTACAGCGGCGGCGCCAGCCATATCAGATTTCATACGCGCAATTGATGCGCCTGTTTTGATACTATAACCACCAGAGTCAAAGGTGATCCCTTTACCAACCAGAGCAATAGGGGTCGCGTTTGAGCCTTTGTAATGTGCAACGACTAAGCGAGCGCCTTGTTCGCTGCCACGCCCGACAGCTTCAAGTGCCCCCATACCTAGTTCTATTAATTGCTTAGGCTCTAAAATAGTGATTTCTACACCTAGAGACTCAAGCTCTTTTGCCGCACTAGCAAAGTCAACAGGAGTCATTTCGCTGGCCACTTCTGAGGTTAAATCACGTGCTAAAAACACTCCTGCTTGAATGCTTTCAAGTTCAGAATAGTTACGTTTTGTTTGCTTGGAATTACTAACGTCAAAATGATAACTGACAGTGTGAGTGTTCGGAGTTTGTTTATATTTTTCAAAACGATGGTCGCGTAAATTTGCACCGTGTGCAAAGTGAGCACTAAGTACACTGTTATTGTTTACGCCTTCAACGTCATCGAATGCAACCGCAGCAGTTGTTGTTTTACTGCTCATTAATCGCGCATGAATATTACCACCTAGTTTGGTCATTAACGCTCTATCAAGCTTATCTTGCTTACCGGTACCAACAATTAGCACGCGTTTATAGTCACTATTATAAGGTGCAATTAATTCAACAGTACTGGCGTATTTGCCACTAAAACTTTCATTTTCAATAGCGTGCTGTAATTGAGCATTGAACTTTTTATTGATTGAGTTAAATGCGGTATTGCTCCCATCCTCACTGTAAAACAACACTAATGCTTGTGCATTACTATCAAGCTTGGAAGAAAAATTAAACTCTGCAGCATGGCTTTGCGTACTAAGTGCAAGGGCAATTGATAATGCAGAAAAAGCAATAAGGTTTTTCATGTTTGTACCTTTATTAAATAAACACGTTTTACCTCATTTATTCGCATAGGTTAAGTCGGATTCGGTAAAGCCGCAATAATGAGCGATAAAATAACCCACATTCCTGAAATAATATGTTCTGCTTCAAGGTCTACTAAAATGAAGCAACAAATAGAAAGAGGTAGAGTATGTTGGCAGCAAAGAATTGGCTTAAATTAACCACTTTAACAATTTTGTTCAGTGCGGCAAGTTATGGTGTTTCCCTTAACAATGAAAAAGATAATGATATTCAAGCAACAATGCATTTAGAAACCATGGTACTTGGTTCTGGTTGCTTTTGGGGGGCAGAAAAACGTTATGAAGCGCTTCCTGGTGTAATTGATGCAAAGTCAGGCTATGCAGATGGTAAGGGTTTTAAAGCAACTTATCGTAATATTACCCAATCATCGCGCAAGTTCGATGAAAATAATTACGCTGAAGTTGTAGAGGTTACTTACAATAGCAATATAATCAGCGCTGCAACGTTATTAAAAAGTTATTTTGAAAGTCATGATCCAACGCAAAAAAATCGCCAAGGAAATGATATTGGTACGCAGTACCGTTCAATTATATTAACCACTACTGAGCAACAAGCTGCACTGGCTGAAGAATTAAAACAGCAGTATCAAGATAAGCTAACCCAAGCTGGTTATGGCTCTATAAAAACCATTATAAAACCATTAACGGTATTTTTTCCGGCTGAGGAGTATCACCAAGACTACTTAGTTAAAAATCCTAATGGCTATTGCCCAGATCATTCAACAGGCGTTGTTTTTGAAAAACGCAGTGATGATAAAGTTGATAATACGGCTTTACTCGCAGGAAAGCAGATAGTGATCATTGATTCACGAGATTACTGCCCTTATTGTGAAAAACTCAAAAAAGATGTGTTAAATGATTATCAAGGAACCATTGCCGTCACTTATCGTAAAGCCGATCAACTTGATGGTTTAACGATTAAATCAGCGACCTGGGCCACCCCAACAATCTTATTTTTAGAAGATGGTAAAGAGGTTTATGGTCGCCAAGGTTATGTGTCTAGCGAAGAGTTTTATAAAGCACTTGGCGCATTTAAATTAGGGGATAGTGAAGCATATACAGTGGCATTTAAGGCCCGTACAGATAGTCCGTTTTGTAAACAGTACGATATTTTTAAAAATACCCCGGATGGTATTTTTATAGACAAACTCAGTGGTGTACCACTGTTTGATACTCGGGATCGGTTCAAATCGGGCACCGGGTGGCTGTCATTTACTCACCCTATCAAAGACAGTGTGACCATGCATGAAGACAATAGTTACGGTATGCAACGTATTGAAATTAAATCTAAATCTACGGGTATTCATTTAGGGCATTTGTTCCCAGGTGAAGGCCCAAAAGGTGAAGATCGTTATTGTATCAATGCAACTGTTTTAGATTTTGTCGCTCGCAAAGACACCTAACAGTTTAGAATAATGGCTGAGGAAATTGCAGAGTAAGGCTTCAAAATAAACTATTTTTACGATAAACCCATTGAGCTGGGTTTATCGTATTTAATGAGTTGTATATCAAATTATAAGAGTACAATTAATGTCGGATCATCACTGTTATTGGCTTTATTTTAAGTGTTTAAATGTGTCTAGCAGCCATTTTATAAATAGCTCAAGCTGTGCATTTGCCTCGCCAGGGTAGTGCTGTACTAAATAGTATTTATCTTTGGTTACTAATGGTTCATCAGTAAAGTTGCACAACCAGCCTTCGTCAAACCATGTTTGACTAATAGGCAAAGGAATTAGCGCTATACCCATACCTTGTTGCGCTGCACGGGCAACACCAAACATACTATCTACTTGTATAATTTGCTTGGGTGAAAAGTCATCAAGGCCTGCATGTTCAGCCCATTGATGCCAAGCCCAAGGACGCGCTTTGTGCAAAATTAACGGCACTTGTTGTAATGCTTCAAGTGGCTTTTTGTGCCACTGTTGCCAATTTTCTTTATTACAAGCCGGTGTGTATTGTAATGAAAACAGCTCGTGGACAACGCCTTCAATTGGCTTCGAAGACGACAGCACAATAGATAAATCACTTTGTTTAGTTAACTCTTTACGCGTTTTCATGGTGTTTAGTTGTAAATTGGTTTTAGGGTGCTCAACAGTCCACTCGCTCAGTTTCGGCATTAATAACTCACTGGCAAAAAACTCTGGCAAAGTAATGCTGATGGTTATATTTTCTTGCAGCTGACTAAATTCGTTAATGGTTTTTTCGAGTGCTTTTATAAGTGGTGATACCGAGTCATAAAAGTTTTTCCCCGCAGCTGTAAGTCTGATCGAGCGTGTTTGGCGCTCAAACAACTCAATCCCTAACTGTTCTTCTAGTTGCTTTATTTGATGACTAACAGCAGATGGAGTCAAATAAAGCTGATTGGCGGCTTCTTTAAAGCTTAGCGTTCTTGCCGCAAAACAAAATGAACGCAATCCTCTGATAGGTGTTTGCATAGTCGTTGCTAGTAATTCTCAATAACGTTAGTTAAGCAATTATTATCCCAATTTGCAAAAAACCTCTGCTTAAAGTATGGGAATAGGTAATATTTGCCAGAATGCCTAATAAATAGACTTTATTGGATTGTTTAATCTGCTATAAGTATTTAAATAGCTAATATATTAAGTTATTTCCGTTGCTTATTAAATTATATGTTTAAGCAATTTCAGTGATTTTCACAATCATGGGGCATTATACGCTATTTGTGTGACAAATTGGTGCAGCCAAAAAAAATCCCTCTTGCGAGGGATTTTGGGTAACTCAGCGCCATTGGCACTGGGAATGAGGTCGGTACAGGGTGGACCTGAGCGTTAAATTAAAAAACCATCTCAGGGATTTCACCATCAACAAGTAATTTACCTGCTGTTTTACTAATAATTTCATCAACTGACACGCCCGGTGCGCGTTCTAAAAGATGAAATGCGCCGTCTTTGACTTCTAACACGGCTAAATCTGTTACTATTTTCTTCACACAGTTAACACCAGTTAAAGGTAAAGAGCAACTTTCTAGCAGTTTCGAGTCACCATGTTTACTTGCATGGGTCATAGTAACGATAATATTTTTTGCACCAGCGACAAGGTCCATCGCGCCGCCCATGCCTTTGATCAACTTTTTAGGGATCATCCACGATGCGATACTACCGTTTTGGTCAACTTCAAATGCACCTAGAACAGTTAAGTCTACATGACCTCCACGGATCATTGCAAAACTATCTGCACTATTAAATATGGCTGCGCCTTTAGCTGCTGTCACGGTTTCTTTACCTGCGTTGATCATATCTGCATCAAGCTCTGCTTTAGTAGGGTATTGCCCCATGCCTAGTAAGCCATTTTCAGACTGTAACATCACCTCAATGTTATCAGGTACGTAGTTTGCCACTAACGTAGGAATACCGATACCGAGGTTAACGTAATAACCGTCTTGTAGTTCTTGTGCAACGCGCATTGCGACTTGTTCACGTGATAATGCCATAATTATTGCTCCTTAATCGCGAGTGGTTACACGTTCAATGCGTTTTTCAAAGTTACCTTTGATCACGCGATTAACAAAAATACCAGGGGTGTGAATTTGGCTTGGCTCAAGTTCGCCTGGTTCAACAATTTCTTCAACTTCAGCAACGGTAATTTTACCTGCTGTTGCGGCCATTGGGTTGAAGTTCATCGCCGTGTGTCGAAACACTAAATTACCATAACGGTCCGCTTTCCATGCTTTTACAATGGCAAACTCACCAGTGATTGATTCTTCTAAGATATAAGGGCGTCCGTTAAATTCTTTTACATCTTTACCTTCTGCCACAGGCGTACCGTAACCTGTTGCTGTATAAAAAGCAGGAATTCCAGCACCACCGGCACGCATTTTTTCAGCCAGCGTACCTTGCGGAGTAAGCTCTACATCAATTTCGCCGCTCAACAATTGCTGTTCGAATAGGGCATTTTCACCCACGTAGGAGGCAATAATTTTTTTAATTTGCTTGTCGTGCAATAAAATACCTAAACCAAAATCATCTACACCGCAGTTATTCGATACCACAGTAAGTTCTTTGGTTTGTTTACGTTTGATTTCGCTGATCAATCCCTCAGGGATACCGCATAAACCAAAACCACCAGCGATAATGGTATCGCCATCTTTTAAGCCTTCCATTGCAGCTTCATAACTTGAAACCACTTTATCGAAACCGGCCATGGGCCCACTCCTTATTTGTAATTATATGACTACTAATTTAAGGCTAAATATAGACTATTGATCAGTAGTTTGATTTTTAAGTGCCAAGGATACCTTGCTCACAGGTTGTTTATTTAATGCCGTGCAAATTGCCCAACCAGCTTTAGCCAGTCTTTCTAAATCAATTCCATGCTCTATGCCAAGTCCTTGTAGTAAGTAAACTACATCTTCAGTGGCAACATTTCCTGACGCACCCTTTGCATAAGGGCAGCCACCAAGGCCTGCAACCGCACTGTCAACCGTTGCTATACCTCGCTTTAAGGCAGTGTAAATATTTGTGAGCGCTTGACCATAAGTGTCGTGAAAATGAACAGCTAACAATGACTTATCAATTTCAGCTAGTAGCACGTCCAACAGCTCATCGACCTTTTTTGCGGTACCTACGCCAATAGTGTCACCTAGGCTTACTTCGTAACAACCAAGGTCTAATAACTTTTGACATACTTGTAGTACGCGCTGCGGATCGATATCGCCTTCGTATGGGCAGCCAAGCACACAACTAACATAACCACGAACACGAATATTATGTGATTTAGCAAAGGCCATTACATCAGTAAAGCGGGCTATGCTTTGGTCAATTGAGCAGTTAATATTTTTCTGACAAAAGGCTTCACTGGCAGCAGTAAAAATAGCAAATTCTTTAATACCTACAGCCTGGGCTGCTTCTGCACCTTTTAAGTTAGGCGTAAGTGCCGTTAAATTAGTCGTAGGTAAATCAAGCGCACTGATCACATTGCTGGAATCGGCCATTTGTGGCACCCATTTCGGTGATACAAATGCGCCTGCTTCAATGTCTTTAATACCTGCATCAGCAAGAGCGTTAATTAAGGTTACCTTATCTTGAGTAGTTACTGCACGCTCGTTTTGTAAGCCATCACGGGCACCCACTTCAACAATGCGAACATGACTTGGTAGTGTACTATTCATCTGCTGCGCTCTCATCGCTGACAATTGCTAATAGGGCACCATGACTCACCAGAGCACCTTCTGCAAAACAATAGCTTTGCAATACACCATCATGGGGGGCGGTGAGCGTATATTCCATTTTCATGGCTTCAATGATCACCACAGCATCACCTTTTGTGATGGTGCTGCCAACGTCAATAAGGTGTTTTACAACGGTACCGTTAAGTGGTGCTGCAAGCGGTAGGGCATCGCTTTCGTGATCACTGATATAGTGTTTATCAAAAATATCAAAGGTAGTTTGCAATGCTTTGTACATTACTGTGATGGTATTGTCTGCAGTAACCACATGGGCGATATGTTTATTGCCATTGATAAATACACTACACAGGTTATTGTCGATACTGCCAGAGGTTGTATAGTCAACCTCATCGATGCGGACTGTGTACCCCGCTTGATGAGCTGTTGCAGTGATCGCATTATCAACGAATGGCACCTTGATTGTTGCTTCTGCATTGAGTTTAAAACCAGCTAGACTGTCCCATGCGTTCTGAGTTCCTTGACGATTAAGCCCAGTTAAATAGCTAAATGCAGCTATAATGCGGCTACTAACAGCGTGTTGTTGATCAAC
This sequence comes from Pseudoalteromonas sp. SG41-2, assembly GCF_014164535.1. Taxonomy (NCBI): domain Bacteria; kingdom Pseudomonadati; phylum Pseudomonadota; class Gammaproteobacteria; order Alteromonadales; family Pseudoalteromonadaceae; genus Pseudoalteromonas; species Pseudoalteromonas sp. SG41-2. Next base: position 35,983 of record NZ_JACJFK010000028.1, read on the forward strand.
TTTAAGCAACGCATCGCCTTGCTCTTCAATAAAGTGAGTATCAGGAGCGCCTTGCTTAAAGGTTGCATGGTTAGCAAGGGTGTGTAAAAAGCTCACATTACAACTAAAGCCCGCTAAATGAAATTGTTCAAGGGCTGTGCTTAATCGTGCTAAAGCTTGCTCGCGCGAGTCATCATGAACGATCAATTTAGCGATCATAGGATCGTAAAATGGACTGATCTCATCCCCTTGCATGATCCCAGTATCAATGCGTACATACTCAGATTGAACTGGTATATACAAGCCATTGATGGTACCAGAGCAAGGAATAAAGTCATTGCTTGGATCTTCGGCGTAAATACGCGCTTCAAAGCTGTGGCCCTGTAATTGGATATCACTTTGTTGCATGGGTAATGGGTTACCTGCGGCGACGTTAATTTGCCAATTAACTAAATCGACACCAGTCACCATTTCAGTAACAGGGTGCTCAACTTGCAGCCGGGTGTTCATTTCCATAAAGAAGAATTCATCGCCACACAGTAAAAACTCCACCGTGCCTGCACCTCGGTAATTGATCGCAAGTGCACAGCGTACTGCGGCTTCGCCCATTTCTTTGCGTAGTTCGTCAGATAAACCAGGCGCGGGGGCTTCTTCAATCACCTTTTGATGGCGGCGTTGTAATGAACAATCACGATCACCTAAGTACACACAGTTACCGTGATTATCAGCAAACACTTGCACTTCAACATGGCGTGGTTTATTAACATAGCGCTCAAGTAGTACTAAGTCGTTACCAAAACCGGCGATTGCCTCACGCTGTGCACCTTGTAGAGCACTGATAAAGTCTTTTGCATGTTCAACCACGCGCATGCCTTTACCACCGCCACCAAAGGCTGCTTTGATAAGCACTGGGTAACCAATTTTTTCAGCTTCAGCTTGTAAAAACGCAGGATCTTGTTTGTCACCATAATAACCAGGTACTAATGGTACATTCGCGGCTGCCATTATTTCTTTGGCGCGGGTTTTTGAGCCCATTGCTTCGATACTGCTCGCTGGTGGGCCTATAAACGCAATATTATTGGCTTCACAGGCCTTTGCAAATTCACTGTTCTCAGATAAAAAGCCGTAACCAGGGTGAATGCAATCAGCACCGGCATCCAGTGCTACTTGGATAATTTTATCAGCTACCAAATAGGAGTCTTTACTCGGCGCTGCGCCAATATGGTAGGCTTCATCGGCGAGTTTTACATGTTGTGAATTTTTATCTGCATCAGAGTAAACCGCCACAGTGGTTAAGCCCATTTGCTTTGCGGTACGCATAACCCGACAGGCAATTTCGCCGCGATTAGCAATAAGAATTTTTTGTAATGATTGTGTGCTCATGGTGATCCCTATTTTTGCCAATTTGGTGGGCGTTTTTCAAAAAAGGCAGATAACCCTTCTTGACCTTCTTCAGATACGCGAATTTTGGCGATACGCTCTGCGGTTAAATTTATGATTTGTTCACTAATATCATGGCCAGCTACATCGTTGATCAATTGTTTTGCTGCGCGAACCGCGACAGGGCCGTTGTTGATCAGTGTTTCGAGTAGTTGATCAAGCGCGCATTCAAGTTTACCGGTTACTTGATGAATTAAGCCTAATTGCTTGGCTGTGTGGGCATCAAAAATCTCAGCGGTTAAAAAATAACGACGTGCAGCGCGCTCGCCAATGGCTCTGATCACATACGGGCTGATTACAGCTGGAATGAGGCCAAGTTTTACTTCGCTTAAACAAAACTGTGCATTGTCTTGGCATATGGCTATGTCACAACAGGCAATTAAGCCCAGTGCGCCGCCAAATGCCGCGCCTTGCACAGCACATACCGTTGGCAGTGGGCTGCTGGCTAATACATGCATTAATTTGGCAAGTTGTTTTGAATCCGCAAGATTCTCACTGAAGTCATTGTTTGCCATGGACTTCATCCAATTAAGATCAGCCCCTGCAGAGAAATGCTCTCCCTCAGTTTTTAAAACAAGGGCGCGTACATCTAAGCTATTAGCATGCTCTATACATTGAATAAGTTCTTGGATCACTTGCTCGTTAAAGGCATTGCGCTTTTCAGGGCGACTTAAAACGAGTACAGCCACATTTGATTTAGTTATTTGTAGTGTTACTGACATACTCACGTCCTTACATTCTAAATACGCCGAATTGCGAATCACGTTTTGGTGCATTGGCTGCGGCACTGAGGGCTAAACCTAGCACACTACGGGTATCTGCTGGATCGATGATACCGTCATCCCACAAACGGGCGCTGGCATAGTATGGATGACCTTGTTGCTCGTATTGCTCGATAATCGGCTGTTTAAACTCGCTGATTTGCTCATCAGTCATGCTTTGGCCTTTACGGGCTAAACCATCTTGTTTAACTTGCGCCATAACGCCTGCTGCTTGTTCGCCGCCCATCACAGAAATACGCGCATTAGGCCACATCCACATCATAGTCGGTTCAAACGCACGACCACACATGCCATAGTTACCTGCGCCATAAGAGCCGCCAATTAATACGGTAAATTTTGGAACATCAGCACACGAAACAGCCATCACCATTTTAGCACCGTGTTTAGCAATGCCTTCGGCTTCGTATTTTTTACCTACCATAAAGCCGGTAATATTTTGTAAAAACACCAGTGGAATATTTCGTTGTGCGCACAGCTGTATAAAGTGCGCGCCTTTTTGAGCTGACTCACTAAACAAAATGCCATTGTTAGCAACAATCCCAACCGGATGACCATAGATTTTCGCAAACCCAGTCACTAAGGTATCGCCAAAGTAACGTTTAAACTCATCAAACGAAGAGTCATCCACGGTACGTGCAATCACTTCGCGAACATCAAATGGCTTTTTAAGATCGGTGCCAACAATGCCGTATAATTCGTTAATATCATAACGCGGTGCTTTTACTTGCTCTAATATTGGCGAAGTAGGGCGTTGATAATTAATTCGTTCAATACATTGGCGAGCAATTGATAACGCATGAGCGTCATTTTCAGCGTAATGATCGGCAACCCCTGATGTTTTACAGTGGACATCAGCGCCGCCAAGTTCTTCTGCGGTTACCTCTTCACCTGTAGCCGCTTTTACCAGCGGTGGGCCGGCTAAAAATATTGTGCCTTGCTCTTTTACAATGATGCTTTCGTCGGCCATTGCAGGCACGTACGCGCCACCTGCGGTACATAAACCCATAACGACTGCAATTTGTGGAATGCCTTTGCCCGACATACGCGCTTGATTATAAAAAATACGACCAAAGTGCAGTTTGTCAGGAAACACATCATCTTGCTCAGGTAGGTTGGCACCACCTGAATCAACCAAATATATACACGGTAGGTGACATCGCTCGGCAATATCTTGTGCGCGTAAATGTTTTTTAACGGTTAGCGGAAAATAGGTGCCGCCCTTAACTGTCGCATCATTGGCGATGATCATACATTCAACGCCTTTAACACGGCCAATACCAGCAACTACACCGGCACAAGGAATCGCTTGCTCATAAACACCAAAGGCTGCAAATTGTGAAATCTCTAAAAATGGTGAACCTTCGTCAAGTAAGGTACTAATGCGTTCACGCACGAACATTTTACCACGGCTTTCATGGCGTTCTATTAACGCTACGCCACCACCTTGGCTGATCTCGCTTACTTTATCGCGTAAATCATCAACCAGTGCCGCCATATTTTTATGATTTTGCAAAAACTGCGGGTCGTGAGGGTTGACGCTTGATTTTAAAATAGTCATAGCGCTTATCCTTAACGGCTTTCAGTAAATAATTCGCGACCAATTAGCATGCGACGAATTTCCGAGGTACCGGCACCAATTTCATAAAGCTTAGCGTCACGCAATAGGCGGCCAGTGGCGTATTCGTTGATATAACCGTTACCACCGAGAATTTGAATAGCATCAAGTGCCATTTTAGTTGCCAGCTCTGCCGCATATAAAATTGCGCCTGCGGCATCTTTACGGGTCGTTTCACCGCGATCACATGAACGCGCAACAGTGTATACATAAGAGCGGGCTGCATTCATTTGTGTATACATGTCGGCTACTTTGCCTTGTATCAGCTGAAATTGACCAATCGGTGTATCAAACTGCTTACGTTCATGAATATACGGTACTACAATATCCATACAGGCTTGCATGATCCCCAGCGGGCCTGCCGCTAGCACAACACGTTCATAATCAAGGCCACTCATTAGTACCTTAACGCCTTCGTTTAAATTGCCAAGAATATTCTCTTCTGGTACTTCACAGTTTTCGAACACTAATTCACAGGTATTTGAGCCGCGCATCCCGAGTTTGTCGAGTTTTTGGGCGGTAGAAAAACCAGGGAAATTACTCTCAACAATAAATGCGGTGATGCCTTTAGCGCCAGCGGTTAAATCAGTTTTAGCATAGATCACTAAAGTATGCGCATCTGGACCATTGGTGATCCACATTTTATTACCGTTTAAAATGTACTTATCGCCTTTTTTCTCGGCTTTAAGTTTCATTGATACTACGTCAGAGCCTGCGTTTGGCTCACTCATGGCAAGGGCACCAATGTGCTCACCACTAATTAATTTAGGTAAGTATTTTTCTTTTTGTGCTTGCGTGCCATTGCGATTAATTTGATTAACACACAGGTTAGAATGAGCACCGTAACTTAGGCCGATAGAGGCACTCGCTCGGCTAATTTCTTCCATTGCGATTACGTGTTCAAGGTAACCAAGACCGGCACCACCGAGCTCTTCGGGTACGGTCATACCTAGTAAGCCCATTTCGCCAAGTTGTGGCCAAAGCTGATTAGGAAACGCATTATCAAGATCGGTTTTTTCAGCTAAAGGGGCAATTTCTTGGCTAGCAAAACTGTTTACATGATCGCGGATCATATCTGCGGTTTCGCCAAGGCCAAAGTTCATTTCTTTATATAGTGAAATAGTGCTCATGATTCATTCCTGTGTGAGAGACTGTTAATGAATAGTCATTTAATCGTTATTGTTTAAAGCTAGTTATTCATCTAATTGATTTAAGGTGTCGCGACAACGACGCTCTGCGGTTACTAATTCCATCAAGACAACTTTAATGTCATCCATTTGTTGGCTTAGATCAGCTTTTTTATCTGAAATTAAGTCAAGCATAGTCACTAACTGTTTAGCGCTGGATTTATCGGCATCATAAAGTTCAAACAAACGGCCTGTTTCAGCTAAGGTAAAACCTAACCGCTTGCCACGTAAAATAAGTTTTAAACGCACTTTATCGCGTTTTGAATAAATACGGGTTTGGCCATTACGCTCAGGTGAAATTAAGCCCTGATCTTCATAAAAGCGAATTGAGCGGGTGGTTATATCAAACTCTTTAGCCAGTTCACTGATACTAAAGGTTTGTTCATTGCTTGCCGGTTCGGCGGCTGAACTTGCAAAGTTTGTTTGATTATCTTGATTCATAGTGTTTTTACCTCATTCGAATAACTCCAATATAAGTGAAGTTTACGTAAAGGTAAAGTGGATTGTAGAACTTATACTTTAGACTAATAACCTAAAGCCATAAATAGCAGGTGTAACCTGTATTAATGCAGCTTGCAGGGGCGCTGTTTGTATTAGGCTACAGCAAAATAAAGATATGTTTACACTTTCGTTGGGCGCAAAAACCTTGATTTTAGATTTACGTTGGCGTAAACGTAAATATTATGTATGCTCATAAGCAGATTATAAATTACAGTGTTTGGCTAATCTCTGCATATGAATATAGCCAATTATAAAATGGAGCCTTTTTTATGACTACCGAAGCCGTTGTTATTGTAGCAGCAAAACGCACCCCAATGGGTGGTTTTATGGGAGCCCTTAGTGATGCAGCCGCCACTGAGTTAGGTGCAACAGCCATTGCCAGTGCGCTTGCTGACACCGGATTAAGCGATACAGCTATTGATGAAGTGATCATGGGCTGTGTATTACCGGCAGGTTTAGGTCAAGCGCCAGCACGTCAAGCAATGTTAAAAGCAGGTCTTGCGCGCAGTACTGGCGCTACGACCATCAACAAAGTATGTGGTTCAGGTTTAAAGGCCGCCATGCTTGCACATGATTTAATTAAAGCCGGTTCAATTAACAGCGCGGTTGCAGGTGGCATGGAAAGCATGACTAACTCGCCATATTTTATTCCTAAAGCGCGTGGCGGTATGCGTATGGGCCATGGCGAAATTAAAGATCACATGATGAGTGATGGCCTAGAAGACGCATACGATAATAAAGCGATGGGCTGTTTTGCTCAAGATACGGCTGATGAATACGGTATTGGCCGCAAGCAAATGGATGAATTTGCACTTAATTCACTGACCAAAGCCAATGCAGCGATTGCAAATGGCGATTTTGTAAATGAAATTGCGCCGCACACTATTAGCTCTCGCAAGGGCGATGTAACCATCAGCATTGACGAGCAACCAGGTAATGCACGCCCAGAAAAAATTCCCGGTTTGCGTGCTGCGTTTAAAAAAGACGGCACCATCACTGCGGCTAATTCATCGTCAATTTCAGACGGTGGCGCAGCCCTTATTTTAATGAGTGAATCGCACGCCAAAGCACAAGGGCTTACGCCACTGTGTCGTATTGTTGCGCACAGTACCCATTCTCAAAAACCAAGTGAGTTTACTCTTGCTCCTGTTGGCGCAATGAATAGTTTGCTTGCAAAAGCAGGCTGGACAACTGACGACGTTGACTTATGGGAAATTAACGAAGCATTCGCCATGGTAACAATGTTGGCGATTAATGAATTAAAACTTGATGCCAGCAAAGTGAATGTTAATGGTGGTGCTTGTGCACTTGGCCACCCAATTGGTGCTAGCGGCGCACGTATTTTAGTGACACTTATCCATGCTCTTAAAAATCGTGGCCTGAAAAAAGGCGTAGCGTCTTTATGTATTGGCGGTGGCGAGGCGGTCGCACTGGCGGTTGAAGCACTATAAATTAGTTAAATTTAAACTCTTACAGCCGTAGGCTCTTTTAACAATAACTACTGCGGCTTAATTTATTACCCTCTGGGGAGGAGTGCGTTATGCACCAAGTACCATTACTGATCAACGGCGAATTTGTTCAATCAACATCAGATCAACTGATTGACGTTATTAATCCAGCAAACCAAGAAGTGTTAGCACAAGTACCGTGTGCTACCGACGCTGAAATGGATGCGGCTATCGCATCTGCCAAAGACACCTTTAAAAGCTGGAAAGACGTGCCAATTACTGAACGTGCGCGCATTATGATGAAGTATGCAGCACTTTTAAAAGAGCACCACGATGAACTAGCCACCATTATTTGCCATGAATTAGGCAAAACCTTTGAAGATGCCAAAGGCGATGTTTGGCGTGGTATTGAAGTGGTTGAGCAAGCAGCTAATGCGCCATCTTTAATGATGGGCGAAACCATGGAAAACGTGGCCCGTAAAATCGATACTTACTCATACATGCAACCACTGGGTGTGTGCGCGGGTATTACGCCGTTTAACTTCCCAGCGATGATCCCACTATGGATGTTCCCACTGGCGATTGTCTGTGGTAACACCTTTATTTTAAAACCCTCTGAGCAAGATCCGCTGACGCCAATGCGACTCGCTGAACTGTTCATTGAAGCCGGCGCACCTGCAGGTGTACTACAAGTTGTTCATGGCACTAAAGTACAAGTTGACCGCTTATTAGAAGATCCCGCAGTACGTGCAATTTCGTTTGTTGGCTCGTGTGGCGTAGGTGAATACATTTACTCTAAAGGCACGGCTAATTTGAAACGTGTACAAGCCTGTGTCGGTGCTAAAAACCACATGGTGATCATGCCTGATGCAAGTCGCTCACATGTAGTTAATAACCTTGTTGGTGCCTCTGTTGGTGCTGCGGGTCAGCGTTGTATGGGTATTTCAGTGGCGGTGTTTGTTGGCCAAGCGAAAGACTGGGTTGAAGACATCAAAGCCGGTTTTGCCAATGTGCGCCCGGGTGTGTGGGATGACAAAGATGCAGCCTATGGTCCGCAAACATCGACCGCAGCCAAAGCGCGTATTTTGTCACTGATTGCACAAGGTAAAGAGCAAGGTGCAACGTGTTTAATTGATGGCTCTGATTTTACTGTTGCAGGCTATGAAAAAGGTAACTGGGTAGGACCTACCTTATTTACTGACGTCACCACTGAGATGGATTTATACAAAGAAGAAATTTTTGGCCCAGTACTGGCGTGTATGTTTGTTGATTCGCTTGATGAAGCAATCGCGCTTATAAATGATTCTCCATTTGGTAATGGCACGTCGTTATTCACTTCAAGTGGTGCGGTTGCGCGTAAGTTCCAACATGAGATTGAAGTTGGTCAAGTGGGTATTAACGTACCAATTCCTGTGCCACTGCCATTCTTTTCGTTCACCGGTTGGAAAGGTTCATTCTATGGCGATACGCATACGTACGGTAAGCAAGGTATTCGTTTTTATACTGAGACCAAAACAATTACTTCACGTTGGTTTGAAGACGAGATTGCCTCTGGTCCAAACATGAGCATTAATCTTAAATAACTAATTTAACTTACTCCACATAATAAAAAAGAGGGGCACGAAGGCGATTTCACACACAATATTGCCTTCGTTGCTCTTCACGAATATCTAATTTGACAACGCAATTATAAACAAGAGGTCTCCAATGGACTTTAATTTAACTGAAGATCAGCAAGCATTTGCTCAAACAGCTCGTCAATTCGCAGAATCAGCACTGGCTCCTTATGCAGCAAAATGGGACCGCGAACATATTTTTCCAAAAGATACCATTAAAGCTGCAGGTGAACTGGGTTTCTGTGGTTTGTATACGCCAGAGGAAGCAGGCGGTTTAGGCCTGTCGCGCTTAGATTCAAGTATTATTTTTGAACAGTTGGCGATGGGTTGTACAGCTACAACCGCAATGTTGACCATTCACAATATGGCGACCTGGATGATTGCAAGTTTTGGTACTGAGCAAACAAAAGCTAAATATTGTGACCAACTTGTTATGGGTGAACTACTAGCTTCTTATTGTTTAACAGAGCCTGGTTCAGGCTCCGATGCAGCCTCATTGAAAACAAAAGCGGTTCGTGATGGCGATGATTACGTGATCAATGGCTCAAAAATGTTTATCTCAGGCGCAGGCGAGACCGAAGTGTTAGTAGTTATGGCGCGTACTGGCGGTGAAGGTGCGGCGGGTATTTCTGCGTTTGTAGTACCGGCTGATGCCAAAGGCGTTGAATACGGTAAAGCAGAAGAAAAAATGGGCTGGAATGCGCAGCCAACACGACTAATTAGTTTTGAAGATGTACGCATACCTGCTCATAATTTATTAGGTCAAGAAGGTGAAGGCTTTAAGTTTGCAATGCAAGGCCTTGATGGCGGGCGTATTAATATTGCAACTTGTTCAATTGGCACTGCCCAAGCGGCACTTGAAACAGCCCGTGAATACTTAAAAGAACGCACACAATTTGGTAAACCGTTGGCTGCTTTTCAAGCGCTGCAATTTAAAATTGCCGATATGAATACCGAGCTTGTTGCGGCGCGTCAAATGGTGCGTTTAGCGGCTTTTAAACTTGATAATAATGACAGCGAAAAAACCACTTATTGCGCCATGGCAAAGCGTTTTGCCACTGATGTAGGTTTTACTGTGTGTAATGACGCACTACAAATTCATGGTGGTTATGGTTATATCAAAGAATACCCACTGGAGCGCCACGTTCGTGATGTGCGCGTTCATCAAATTCTTGAAGGTACTAACGAGATCATGCGGGTGATTATTGCACGCCGTATTTTAGCTGAATCAGCAGCCGATATTTTATAAGGAGCGCGAAATGTCAAACCCAAGTATTGAATTAACCATTGAAGGTCACGTAGCGATTTTAACCATGTCTAATCCGCCAGCGAATACCTGGACTAAAGACACGTTAATTGCCTTAAAAAATATGGTAAATGAGCTCAATGACAATAAAAATGTTTACTCCTTAGTGATCACCGGTGAAGGTGAAAAATTCTTCAGTGCTGGTGCTGATTTAAATGTATTTGCTGGTGGCGATAAAGGCGTAGCAGCGACTATGTCGCAAGTATTTGGTGACGCATTTGAAGCATTAACTGCATTTAGAGGTGTATCCATTGCCGCGATCAATGGCTATGCCATGGGTGGTGGTCTAGAAGTGGCGTTAGCATGTGATATTCGCATTGCAGAAGAGCAAGCACAAATGGCACTACCAGAAGCCAAAGTAGGTTTACTACCGTGTGCGGGTGGCACGCAAAACCTAGCATGGTTAGTTGGTGAAGGCTGGGCTAAACGTATGATCTTATGTGGTGAGCGTCTAAAAGCAGATAAAGCCCTACAAATCGGCTTAGTTGAAGAAGTGGTACCACAAGGCGAAAGTCTTGCTGTGGCACTTAAATTAGCTACTCAAGTGGCAGATCAAAGTCCGGTTGCTGTTAGTGCCTGTAAAACCCTGATCCAAAAGGGCCGCACTCAGCCAATGGCGCATGTATTACCGCTTGAACGTGAGTTATTTGTTGGTTTGTTTGATACACAAGATCAACAAGAAGGGGTGAATGCCTTCCTAGAAAAACGCAGAGCAAATTGGGTGAATGGCTAATGATTGAGTTAACGCAATTAAATTCACCAGATGCGCCCGTGGTGTTTGAAACTGCGAGCGCTGCAAACGGTTCACTCATTGGTTTTGCCACGCTCAACTCCCCTAAATCGTTAAATGCACTTAATTTTGAGATGATCAAATTATTAGCGCCGCAACTTAACGCATGGGCGGCTGACAGTAATGTAGCGATGGTGATACTTAAAGGGGCAGGGGATAAAGCATTTTGTGCCGGTGGTGATGTAGTCAGCCTGCATAATGCTATGAACAGTGGTGAACCGGCAAATCTAATAGAAGATTACTTTGCTCACGAATATCGCCTTGACCACCTCATTCATTGTTATGATAAACCGATCCTTGTTTGGGGTAATGGTATTGTGATGGGCGGCGGTTTAGGCTTAATGGCCGGTGCAAGTCATCGTGTGGTAACTGAGAACTCACGTATAGCTATGCCTGAGCTAACAATTGGTTTATACCCAGATGTAGGCGGCAGTTATTTTCTACATAAAATGCCTGAACATGTCGGCTTATTTTTGGGGTTAACTGCAGCGTCTATTAATTGTGACGATGCAATGTATGTGGCATTAGCTGATCACTACCTCAAAGCGGATAAATACGACACTCTGATTGAGCAATTGTGCAGCATTAAGTGGGGTAAAACGGCTTCATTGAATCACGAGAAGCTGACCAGTTTACTTACCGAACTTGATAATGTTTCTGGGCGTATGCCAAAAGGCAATGTAAAGGCGCATTTAGCCACCATTCAAAAATTGGGTGAGCTTACTGATCTACGCGATAAAGTAAATTATATCTTAAATCTAGAAACTGACGATACGTGGCTTACCCGAGCGCAAAAAGCATTAAAGCATGGTTGCCCGCTCAGTTGCGCCTTAGTTGAGCGTCAACTTGCTAGTTCAAAAGGTAAAAGTTTAGGCGAATGTTTTCAAATGGAACTGGGTATGTCAGTTCGCTGTGGTGAAGTCGGCGAGTTTCAAGAAGGTATTCGTGCGTTACTGATTGATAAAGACGGCGCGCCTAATTGGCAGTTTAAAACGATTGAACAGATCCCTGATGAATTAGTCGAGAGTTTTTTTGTTCAACGTTGGGATCACGACTCACATCCACTAAAACAACTTACACAAGGATAATGTTATGTCACTTTCTATTGGTTTTATTGGTTTAGGTAACATGGGTGGCCCAATGGCTGCCAACTTAGTTAAAGCGGGTCATCAGGTTAAGGTGTTTGATTTAAACCGAACGGTCGTAAATCTACTTGCTGAAAATGGCGCGATCGCCGCTGATGATGCTAAACATTGTGCAACGGATGTTGATGTATTGATCAGCATGCTACCGGCCAGTAAGCACGTTAAGTCACTTTATTTAGGTGATACCGGACTTGTACATATTTTAGCAAAGTCAACGTTAGTAATTGATTGTTCAACGATTGATGCAGCATCAGCACGCGACGTAGGCGCTGAGCTTAGTGAACATGGTATCGACTTTGTTGACGCGCCGGTATCCGGTGGTGTTGCCGGTGCAACGGCAGGTACACTGACCTTTATCGTCGGTGGTGGCGATGAGCAATTTGCTAAGGCCCAACCGGTGCTTGCTGATATGGGTAAAAATATCTTTCATGCAGGTGATATTGGCGCAGGACAAGTCGCAAAAATTTGTAATAACATGCTATTGAGTATTTTAATGGCGGGAACCAGTGAAGCAATTCAAATGGGTATAAATAATGGCCTTGACGCAAAAGTGCTGAGCGACATTATGACCGCCAGCTCTGGTCGTAACTGGACTCTTGAGCTTTACAATCCTTGCCCAGGTGTGATGGACACAGCCCCTGCTAGTAATGATTATAAACCAGGCTTTATGGTTGATTTAATGGCTAAAGACCTAGGTCTTGCGATGGAAGCCGCGCAGCAAAGTAATTCAGTAACCCCGATGGGGTCAATGGCTAAAAACCTTTATACCATGTTGCAACACCAAGGTGCGGGCAGCGAAGACTTTAGCGCCATATTTAAATTATTCTCGAAGGAGTAACAGGTGGAAATTAAAAATAATACCGTGGTGATCACCGGTGGCGCACAAGGCTTAGGATTTGCAATGGCGCATAAACTTGCGTCGCTTGGTGCTAATATTGCGTTAATTGATATGCAACAAGCGTTGTTAGATGATGCAGTTGCTGAGCTTAGCCAACATGGTGTAACTGTAAAAGCCTATGTTGCCAATGTGACTGATGAAGATGCGGTGGTAAATACATTTAATACCATCAATACAGATTTTGGTCATATTGGTGTATTGATAAATAATGCCGGTATTTTACGCGATGGTATGTTTATCAAAGCCAAAGAAGGCAAAGTGGTTGCAAAAATGGCGCTTGATCAATTTAAGTCAGTGATTGATGTAAACTTAACCGGCGTGTTTTTAGCGGGGCGTGAAGCTGCGTGCCATATGATTGAATCGGGTAAAGGCGGCGTGATCGTTAATATGTCGAGTGTTGCTCGTGCGGGTAATATTGGTCAAACTAACTACGCTGCATCGAAAGCCGGTGTGGTAGCGATGACCACAGGTTGGGCAAAAGAGCTTGGCCGTTTTGGTATTCGTGTAGGTGCCATTGCACCGGGCGTTATTCGTACTAATATGACCGACGCTATGAAACCAGAAGCCAAGCAGCGCATGCTAGCAGTAACACCCGTAGGGCGCTTTGGTGAAGCGGATGAAATTGCACATACAGCACAGTATATTATCGAAAACGACTTCTTCACCGGTCGCGTGGTTGAGATTGACGGCGGTATTCGTTTGTAAGTAAACCTTTTTTAAGTGTAATAAAACGGCAAGCCTCGGCTTGCTGTTTTTGTTTATAACTTAATTGGTTAATAAAGTAGCATTTTAAGTGGCACTGTATGTATATACAGTTTTTTATTTGTCAGTAATAGCTTAACGAATTGGGCTGTAATTCATTTAGCGCTTCCTATTTTAGTTGTCATAGTTGCGATGAACTTCTACTATTAATTATCTATTTGTTCTTATAATGATAAGCACCTTCAGGGATCAAACATACATGATTGAGATAAACGAACAGATACTGAAAGATATAAATAGAAATTTTATTATTCCTCCTAAACCTGAAATATTAACTGAGTTACAAAATTTAATAGCAACTGGCGATGCGCCTATTGCTGATGCCGCTAAGGTAGTGGTAAAAGATTTAGCAATTTCATCAGCAATACTAAAAATAATAAATTCTCCTGCTTATGGCTTATCTCGTACTGTGTCTGATATAAAACAAGCCGTGATGTTTCTTGGTTGGGACGGAGTCAATGTGCTTGCACAGGGCTTGAAATTAAAAGAAATGTTTGCAACCGATAACAGCTGTATTAGCTTAGAAAGATTTTGGGATACTTCAACAGAGATTGCTAATGTAAACATGATGATAGGTCAGCGTCTTAAAAAACAGATAGCCATAGAGCCCTTGTATACGCTTGGGCTTTTTCATGATTGTGGTGTGCCTCCTATGGCAATAAAATATGATAATTATTTAACCGCTTTGCACTGCGCTAATCAAACAGACAAAGAAACTATTATTGAGATTGAAGAGCGTTTATATAAAACAAACCATGCAGTTGTTGGCTATTATTTTGCTAATAGTTGGCATTTACCAAAAGAGATATGTCAGTTAATCCTCAACCACCACAATGCAGCTATTCTTGCTGAGGTGACAGATACAGATGAGCAAATCTGCTTTGCTATTTTGAAAATGTCTGAAAACTTAGTGACTATGGTCAGACGAGGCTCGCCTATACCACAATGGGGTATTATAGAATCAAAAGTCTTAGATGTACTGCATTTGAACGATGATGAGTATTGTGACTTACAAGAGGACGTTATTGATTTTTTAAACAATGTATCATGACTATATTAAGCATTATTGATGGTTACTTAAGGTTCTTGGCTTTCGCCTCAGTCATCGTTTTGTGCCAATGTCATTAAAGCGATTTAGGCATCAATATTCAAATTTTGCAGGCAGTAAACAACGATTAAAGCTGCATGCGGCAACCAACGATGTCAAATGGTACAAAGGGGTAGGTTAGCACTAAGTTCGTCAATTAATTGAAAAAACAACTTCATCAAAAAAGTAACCGTATTTAGCCAAGCCTTGCTCTGCAGCTTAATATCCTATCCAAGAATGTAAAACTTTTAATAATCATCAAATGGTAAATTTGATAGTGCATAAATGCTGGGGGATTAGTAATTCCAAAGACGATTTTTGATGTTAGGCAATAATTAAAGCATGCCTGTCCTTTTAGTTCGTTAAATTATTTGACAAAATATGTGCCTGTCCTTTTATCAGGCACTTACTTCGTGCGGCATAGAAGCTTGTTTTTGATAAAGCATGTAGCTGGCGATAGTCAGTGATAGTTAAATCGCTGGCTTGTTGTTCTTCAATAATACTGCGCCATTGTTCAAGGCTGCGTGTTTTTCTCATGGCTATCTCCTCATTGAAATTCGGAAATAGCTTAATCATTTTGACGAGTGACTGGCAGGTGCATTTTGCTAGACGCTTACTATCCAAGAATGTAAAACTTTAAATAATCATCAAATGGTGAATTTGATAATGCATAAATGCTGGGGATTAGTAATTCCAAAGATGATTTTACGTTAGGCAAAATATAAAACATGCCTGTCCTTTTTATATACTTTTTATATATATCATTTGAATTTATTTAAGTATGGGTTGTCTTTTTTATACATGTCTCCGTCTTCTCTTTTTTCGATAGTTTCTTTTTGTTGTGCCTCAATCATATGTTTTTCCCAGGATTGAAAATAGCATCTACCTCGAGAAAAGCACCACCCATTGTACTTTGCCCTGGTGAAGAATTTTTGCTCTCTTGTTTGAACCAATCCAAATTAAGCGTTTTGTAAGCAATAGCGACCCCAAGAAAAGGTATAAACCAAACACAAAGTAACAATACTAAACGTTTTTGCAATGAAGGTACCCATTGATGAATTTCTCTAGATATATGCACATTCACCAAAGTGTGCAATACAACAATGAGTACTCCAAAAGCTAATAACTTAGTGTTATCCATAACTAGTAACTCCTATAGGCCAAACGAGTCTGTAGAGTAACTCGTCTTTAATCTATTTTTCTTGATACATTAACCATAGCGGAGTTCCTATTTTGATTCAATTAGTTACTTTGATTGTTCGTAAAATATTAAAAAGGATTTGCTGTTGCTTTAATTGGCGTTTTGCTAAGGAGCAACGGTGATTAAACTGCTTACCCGAGTGGGAAAGGCTAAAAAATAAACATTTCGCTAAACAATGACAACTTAGCTTCATTGAGAGATATTTGGATCAATATTCATTACGGGAGATGAATCGCCTATTGCACTGTTTGTTATTAAGTAGCACATGATGCGTGGTGTGGGGGCTGGAGGAGGCCTCCAGCTTCACTGGATTAGGTTGTTTTTAACGCATTAACTGCTGCAATTAGAACATGAATTGGGAATTGTACTGCTTCCTCAGAATTGACGATTACTTTTCTAGATGGTTCACCTTTTTCTGCACAAATTTTAATGCACCAACCAAAAATAAGCTGCGTCTCTGTTTTCTCAATTTCATTTAAATTACAAAAATCTGCTACTGACATGAAATCAATTTGCTGATTGTTGGATTCTATACTTTGTAATTTACTTCCTAAATGATTTAGCATTTTTTCATGTTTACTAAACTTCGCTTGAGTTTTACGCTCTAGCTCCTCTCGTTGCTCTATTTCCATCAGAAGAGTCTTAGCAAGCCTCATTACATCTGAATCCTGTGAAACTAAAGGTGGCGGATACTCGCCATACTTTGTTAACGATGGAACGACTTCATGAAATAGCCACCTTTGAAAATGTTTCCCAGCGCTAGATCTATCGCTAGATAAAACTCGATATAATCCAGGCTGAGTTACAAAAACCTCTTCATCTTCAGCGTACTTGCCATCTAAAACAGGCATCATTATATACTCATCAGAGTCGAGGGCATTAATCTGCCCTTTGATCACATTCAGCATAGATTTTGCGATATGATTCTCATTAATTTTACGGTTTTCTTTGTTTAATGTAATAAGTACATCTTTCAACGAGATATAAAGAATTTCTTCTTTATGAAATGTTCTTATATCGCTAGAACCAGTTTCACCGTTATAACAAACTTTTACTAAATTATTATCCATAAACTAAATATTGACTCCTAATCGAATGAATAGACTAACAGTTTATACACCAAAACGGCATGTATTACATATGTTGATAATTCCACCAATAATTACTTTTGTAAACAAGTAATTAAAATAGCAAAATTCAAGGGTTGTTATTTTGCACCAAAACGGCGGTTAATAATGTCTGATAGCTGATAGCTGATAGCTGATAGCTGATAGCTGATAGCTGACGGCTTACAGCTTCTTTTCAACTACTTTTAAACCCAATTCTAAAGCCGCCCCAGTGTTTGCCATTTACATAAATGGGTACTGATAGGTCATGTAAAATCTCACCGGTATCTCGTTTGTAGGTTTGTAATAAAAAGCTCTCAGTGTGGCTGCCACAGCGGCTGCCGGTGGCATCGTTGAAAATACGTTTAGTGCGGTTGTTTACTAAATCTTGTTGGTAATTGCCAGTTAGTGGCTGGCTGTAGCGCTTATTGTGGGTAGGGAAGTAACCTTTTTTGTCGACCGCTCCGGCAAATAGGATTTGTTTATTTTCAAGAATGGGTTCTTGAATTGGTGGTAAAACTTTATCGGTTAAGCTGTCGTAGTCGGTGCTGTACTTAGTTGGGTTACTATTGGGTATCTCTCTATAATCATGAGAAAACAACTGCTTTTCGCTCAGCTGTGATGTTGCCAGTAGCTCAGTAAATTTAGTTGATATGGCTGAGCTTGCTTGAAGTGCAGCTTCTAAAATAGGTTTAAAGAATGCGTTATGTTCTACTTTATTAAGCTCTCTAAAAATTGTTTCAGATCCCAGTGATAAATTAGATGCTTGATCAGAGATTGAAGTACTTTTTGTGGATACTTCAGCGAGTAGGTGGCTAATACTACCTACCGAGGTATTAATTTGTGTGGTTGCATTTTGAAACGCACTGACTGCTTGCTGCATGTTTTCAAGTGTTGATGATGACTCACTAATATCGTGGTTAATTGCTAAAAATGATTGGGTAACGTTTTCTAATTGTTGTTTCACAGAATCACTGCGTGTTGATACTTGCTTCATGTCGTCATTTGTTTGCATGCTATTGGCATTAATTTCGGTGAGCATATCTGCAATTTGTTTAGTGGCTTGATTGGTTTTATTGGCAAGGTTTCGTACTTCATCGGCAACCACAGCAAAGCCTCTGCCTTGCTCGCCAGCACGAGCCGCTTCAATCGCTGCGTTTAATGCGAGTAGGTTGGTTTGCTCGGCAATGGTTTGAATAACTTGGGTAATACTTTGAATATCTGTGGCACTTTTTAGAAGTAGATCTAGTTGCTTAGATACTTTATCAATGGAGCCAGATAACGAGTCTATTTGTTCTGTGGCCAGTTGCAGGCGCTGATCAGCAGAACTAGATGCCTTTGTTGTTTGCATCATTGCTTGGCTAACGGTGGTTATATCATTAGTCAGCTCGCTACTATTGTGGAATAGCGCTTGGGTTGCTTGGCTAACGGCTTCACTTTCGCTATAACAGCCATCAATTTCTTTGGCTAAACTATCAATATAAAATGCAACTTCTGCTGCACCAATAGCATTTTTAGACGTTGCCTTAGTGATATTATCAGCAACCTTAGTAATAACTACATGTTGATCAGGTTCAGGCTTAACTTGAGCTTTTTTAGCAAAAACTTTCTCCCTAAAAAACATCAGTGCGCTAAATGCAGATAACAGCAGCGCGCTAACTAGAGTCAGCTGTGCAAAAAAGTACAGTACAGCAATAACGAAATAGAATAATGTATAAAACAGTGAGTTTAAATTCATGCCATTGGCCTTTTTTTATTGTAATTTTTAGTTTTGAATATAAAACAAACTAAATCAATTATTAAAAGGTCTTATATGGGCACAAATTTACCATTAAAAAAGCCAACCCTAAGGTTGGCTTTTGCAGTAATCTATTGCAGTAATGAGCATCAACTCATTTTAGTAAGTTGCACTGCCTTTGGTACGTGGGAAGGCGATTACGTCACGTACGTTGCCCATACCCGTTACATAGGCAACTAAACGTTCAAAACCTAGGCCAAAACCTGAGTGTGGTACAGTGCCGTATTTACGTAGGTCGCGATACCAGCTGTAGTCTTCTTTGTTTAAGCCCATTTCTTCTAAACGTGCATCAAGTACATCAAGACGTTCTTCACGTTGTGAACCACCAATGATCTCGCCAATACCTGGTGCTACAACGTCCATTGCAGCAACGGTTTTGCCGTCTTCATTTTGGCGCATGTAGAATGCTTTAATATCACGTGGGTAGTTTTTAATAACTACCGGTGCTTTAAAGTGCTCTTCTGCTAAGTAACGCTCGTGCTCAGATTGTAAGTCAACACCCCATTCAACGGCGTATTCAAATTTCTTACCACAGCTTTTAAGAATTTCTACTGCATCAGTGTAATCAACTTGTGCAAAATCTTTTTCAACAAATTCTTCTAGGCGCGTGATAGCAGTTTTCTCAACACGTTGAGCAAAAAACTCCATATCATCACGACGTTCTTCAAGCACCGCCTTGAACACATACTTAAGCATGTTTTCAGCAAGTTTGGCGATATCTTCTAAATCAGCAAACGCAACTTCTGGCTCGACCATCCAAAACTCTGCCAAGTGGCGAGAAGTATTTGAATTCTCTGCACGGAAAGTCGGGCCAAAAGTATAAATTTTTGACATCGCTGAGGCGTAAGTCTCACCATTTAACTGACCTGATACCGTAAGGAATGCTTCTTTACCGAAGAAGTCTTCGCTGTAATCAACATCGCCTTTATCTGTACGTGGCAAGTTTTGCATATCAAGCGTTGATACGCGGAACATTTCGCCTGCACCTTCACAGTCACTTGCGGTGATGATAGGGGTGCTGATCCAGTAATAACCCTGCTCATGGTAGAAACGGTGAATAGCTTGCGCTAAACAGTTACGTACACGTGTTACCGCACCAATCATATTGGTACGTGGGCGAAGGTGAGCGTGCTCACGTAAATACTCAATGCTGTGGCGTTTTGCCGACATTGGGTATGAGTCTGGGTTTTCTACCCAACCAAGTACCTGTACGCTATTTGCTTGAATTTCGAAAGATTGACCTTGGCCTGCTGATTGTACTAAAACACCAGTAACTGACACAGAGCAACCGGCTGTTAGGCTAGTAACTTCATCATAATTATTTAGTGAATTAGGTACTACCGCTTGAATAGGATCAAAACACGAACCGTCATGAACGGCTAAAAATGAAATTCCTGCTTTTGAATCGCGGCGTGTACGGATCCAGCCTTTAATTGTTACTTGGCTGTCTACCGCAACCTTGCCTTTTAATAGCTCTGAAATCGCTAAGTGGCTCATCTTCACTCCAATGATATAAGTTGCCTACATTAATATGTGCGCTATTGCACTTGAACGGTGTATCTTACCTTTGAATGTAAAATAAAAAAACATTCAAAAGTAACTCTTTGCTTATTCTTTTGCATTTTTGTGGTTTTTTGTCGTTTAAAACCTAGAACTTTAATTTTTTGTGATAAGAAACAACTTAGATCAAAATTTAAAGGCGATTTTCACTGCGATAAAAACGGGTTTTGTGGCATTATATGCAATTACGATATTTAAACTAACTTGCTAAACATATAGGTATTATGAAACAAGTCTTTATTTTACGTGGTTTACCAGGGTGTGGTAAGTCTTATTATGCGCAAAACCTAGCCGATGAAATGGTAGCGGGCGATCAAAGCCAATACTTAATCTGTTCGACCGATGATTATTTTTATAATGAGCAAGGGGAGTATCAGTTTGATAAGTTCAAACTGTCGCAATACCACAATTTAAATTTAGCTCGTTTTATAAATGCGTTAGCGCAAGAAATCCCACTTATTATTGTTGATAATACTAACATCAAGAAATGGGAATTTATTGCTTATAGCCAAGCCGCTGTTGCACTAGGCTACCAAGTTAAAGAAGTGATTGTGGGTGAAGTAAAAGACAAATCAATGCAACACTTATATGCCAAACGTAATAGTCATAATATTCCACTGAAAATGATCAGCAAAATGGCTTACATGTTTGAGTGGTAGGTATTTTAAGTATCAACTAGAGTTTAGCTAATGCCTTTATATCGCATTGTGTATTCACATCTAAGTGAGTAGTGATTTTATCATTGCTGCTATCCCATTCAATATTGGCAGAAGTGATAAAATTCTTTAAAAACCCTACTTGAGGAAAGCCTTCCATTGGTGAAGGATTATTGGTACTAGGTCCGTTAATGGCGTTTCATCTAATTGATTATGGGCGTGTTACTTTTCAGCATACTTTTGTTTAATCGCTAAAATCTCTTCTTTAACTGCAAAAAAAGCATCTACTACTTTGGGGTCAAAGTGATTCCCACTGCCTTCTGCAATAATGGCAAATGTTTTTTCTTCAGAAAATGATTTTTTATAAGGACGCTTTGACGACAGGGCATCAAATACATCAGCAATAGCAACTACGCGTGCTGCAATTGGAATTTCATTACCTTTTAAGCCATCAGGATAACCAGATCCGTCCCATTTTTCATGGTGTGAGCGGGCAATAACTTCGCCTAACTTAATAACTTCAGAATCAGAACCCGAAAGTATACTGGCGCCTACAACGGTATGCTGTTTCATTATTTCCCATTCTGCAGCATCTAGTTGTCCTGCTTTTAGCAAAATATGGTCAGGTGTAGAAATCTTTCCGAGATCGTGCATTGACGCTGAAAATAAAATATTTTCAACTGTTACCTCATCTAATCCAACACTGCGTGCAACGGCTTCGGAATATAAGCTCATGCGTTGAATGTGTGCACCCGTTTCTTCATCTTTGTATTCAGCAGCTTTGGTTAGTCTATTAATTGTTTCTAGTGATGCGGCTTTAATACTTTGCATTGCTAGCTTTAGTGATTCAGTTCTTTGAGCAACTTCTGCTTCTAATTGTTTCTGATAATTTGTTCTTAAATCGTTATAGTCTTTAATCTTAAGAAGGGACTTAACACGCGATAATAGCTCGTTTTTATCTACAGGTTTTGTAATAAAATCATCACAACCAGCATCAATCCCTTTAACTCGCTCTTTTGTCTCTCTTAAGGCAGTAATAAGGATGATAGGTAATAGCTTTAATAGAGCGTCTTCTCTAACTCGACGCGTTACTTCAAAGCCGTTCATATCAGGCATCATTATATCAAGTAAAATAAGATCGACGGGTTGTTGTGCTAAAATATTTAATGCTTCTTGCCCACCAGTCGCTGTTACTGTTTTATATCCCTTGGGTTCAAGATAAGCTTGCATAAGTTCAATATTTTGAAGGTTGTCATCTACAACCAAAATTAAAGTGCTATCTTTCATTAGCTTTTCCTGTGTATCAAGGTTTAAATAATTATAGTCATTATTTTATATGTAAACTTATTTGTTGAGCGAACGTACGTGTATCAATAGGCTTAGAAATATACCCACAATTAGGTATGCACAGTAGTTGGTCTATATCAGCGGGTAAAACAGAAGCCGTAACAAAAACAATAGGAATATCTGCCGTTTCTTTTTCATGACGCAAAATTTTTGCAACTTCTGCTCCAGATATATCTGGGAGTTGGACATCTAATATAATAATTTTTGGAGTCTCACGCTTTATAATCAAAAGCGCATCTGTTGCGTTCATAGCAGTAAATACTTCAAAATTTGCCATGAGTAAAAGATCTTCCTCTAGCAATAGATTATTCGCATTATCATCAACTACAACTATTTTGGTTTTCATTATGCTTGACCACAGACTTTTGTTTAATTGGCAAAGTGATACGAACTGATGTGCCTTTATTAACACCTTCAGATTCAATAACAAACTCGCCTCCATGCAACTTAACTAGACTTTTTGCAATAGGGAGTCCAAGCCCTGTACCTTCGGTTAATCTAGAATAGGGGGTTTCTATACGGAAAAAACCTTCAAATATTTTTTCCATATTTTCAGCAGCAATACCTATACCCGTATCCCAAATTATTATTTCTATTTCTGTATCAGTATGTCGTGTTTTGACACCAATTTGACCCTCATCTGGTGTGAATTTCACTGCATTTGAAAGCAAATTATAAAGTATCTGTTTAACCTTAAGAGAGTCAGCTTCAATTGGTGGCAAGTCATCAGCAATGTCAAGACACATATTCAATTTTTTCTGATTAGCTGTATCAGCTGTAAGCCCTGTAATCTCGTGCAATACTTGGCGTATCGGCAAATAAGAGATTGTTAGACTCATTTTGCCAGCTTCAATCTTTGCCATATCCAGTATTTCGTTAATAAGTAACAGTAAATGTTTGCCGCTCACCAATACATTTTTAACATACTGTTTTTGTTTGTCGTTTAAAGTGCCAAAAGTTTCGTCGTAGAGCACTTCAGAAAAACCATTAATAGAATTAAGTGGGGTTCTTAGTTCATGCGACATATTTGCTAGAAACTCTGACTTAACTCGAGCTGCACTTTCCAAGTCATTAGTTAGCACTTCCAGCTCTTTGTTCGCTTTTACTAGCCCTTCTTGAATGGCATTACGTTCGGTAATGTCTTCGATAGACAATAAAATTATACGATCTTCTGATTGCGTACGTTTAATTTGCCTTGCGTTGAGCAACATTGTGCGCCAGCCAATTGTTTTAAAGTTATGCTCAACTTTGTAATCATCAAAGCTCGTTTTTTGAGGCAATATAGTTTCTAATAATTCACGTAGTTTGGGAATGTTCCATTGGTTATTACCAAGGTTGTATATCAGCTTCCCAACCGTGTCTTTGTGATTTGCGCGAAAAAACTCATAAAATGAGCGGCTCGCTGTTACTACTCTTAAGTGCTGGTCTAAAACAATCAGTGGTTCTCGAACCGTATTTACAATACTTTCGGAGTATTCTAATAGTTCTTTCTTGGTACTTATTTTATTCACTATCTAGATCCTTTGTACCATTAAGGGCGGAACTATTTCATAAACTTTAAAATTTAGGTTCTGCAACGCTGTGTATATAGTTTTTATACTAAATACACTAAAACAATACATTAATAATGTGTTTTAATTTGTACTATGTTGTACTAACTAATATAAAAAGCGTAACTGGATAAGCGATATTAGAGTGGGACTATCTCAATATTAATATACGTTTAGTAAACAGTAACAATTCATTAATAGCAAGAAGTTCATTGTTTAACGCGAATATATTATTAGCCGTCGGACATCGTGGGAGCTTTAAAAGAAAAAAGTATTCGTTTTAAGCGCAATAGGGCAGGCTTTAACGGGGAACGTGTTTAAATTTCCTCTGGATTATTGCCCGCAGCTTGCTGCGTAGTATTGAGTAATGAGTGAATTTATACACAAAAGCCACAATGTGACAGTTTTACTTTATCACTGAGTTTTTCCTGCAAAATATAGAAGAGATTCTTGATGTGAGAGTTGCTAGGGCAATCACAAAAATTTGTGCTGAAATAGAAAAGCGCTACGAAATCAAATTTTAGCAGTTGCGACGGATAAAGGTTATATTCATTTTTAGTGCAATCAGTTCCAACCTACAGCATTACACAGTTGGTAACGATTATTAGAAGTTTAACGGTAAGAGAGGTTTTTAAAAGTGCCTTTATGTTAAAAAGCAGTTGCCTAAATAAACAGTTAACTCGCTTTTAAGCTTTGGTAAATCAAACTGGGTTTGCTATATCAGCGGCTAGCATACGAGATAGAGGGAATGACAATGAGCCCCCCCTAACGGAAAGATCCTACGCTGCTATTGTCATATAGTTTGTGATTAACGATAACAATAATCACAAACTCGCTTAATAGATAAAAACACTAAATGTATCGGTAAGTTACTTATACCTAGCATTATAATTTGTATTGAGACCGGTTATTAAGCGTAATACTTGCCTTTAATGGCATTATAAATGGTATCACACAGTTTTTTTATACTGGTATCGTCACTTATATACGGTGGCATAAGGTAAATTAGTTTACCAAAAGGGCGGATCCATACGCCTTGCTCTACAAAATAAGCCTGAATTTTAGCAACATCGACATTGCCTGCAGCATCGTTTAGTTCAACAACACCTATTGCGCCTAAGGTACGTACATTGGCAACAGCATCTAGTTCACTGCACTCATTAAGTTGTTGCAGTTGAATGTATATTTGGCTTATTCGTTGTTGCCAGTCTTGCTCAAGTAATAAATCAATACTCGCACAAGCCACAGCGCAGGCCAATGGATTGCCCATAAATGTTGGGCCATGCATTAACACCCCAGCTTCACCTTCGCTGATACCAATGGCAATTTTATCTGTGGTTAATGTGGCAGATAACGTCATCATGCCACCTGTGAGTGCCTTGCCTATGCATAAAATATCTGGCTCAATATCAGCATGTTCTACGGCAAATAACTTACCTGTGCGGCCAAACCCTGTGGCTATTTCATCACAAATTAATAATACGCCGTAACGATCGCATAGTTCACGCACGGTTCTTAAATACTCAGGATGATAGAAGTTCATTCCCCCTGCATTTTGTACAATTGGCTCGATGATAAAAGCTGCAACATGCTGATGATGTTCTTCGAAATACTGTGCAAGGTGGTGTGCTTCTAGTTTATCGAACTGTTGTCCAAACTGAGTCTTTGGTGCAGGCACAAATACATGCTCAGGTAAAAAGCCTTGGTATAAAGAGTGCATTGAATTAATAGGATCACATACGCTCATTGCTGCAAAGGTATCGCCATGGTAACCCTTTAGCGGCGTCATCAGTTTTTGTTTGCTGGTTACTCCTTGACTAAGCCAATATTGCAAAGCCATTTTTATCGCCACTTCAACACTTACCGAGCCGCTGTCGGCTAAAAATACTTTTTGCAACTTACTCGGGGTTATTGCAACCAGCTTTTTACAAAGCTCTACTGCTGGCTGGTGGGTTATGCCACCAAACATTACATGGCTCATTTTATCTACTTGCTCAATCACTGCATTTTTCAATACTGGATGACCATAACCATGAATAGCACTCCACCATGAGGCCATACCGTCAATAAGTTGTTCGCCCGTTTCTAAGTGAATAAGGTTGTGACTTGCATGCGTTACGGGGTAAACCGGAATAGGTTGAGTCATTGAGGTGTAGGGGTGCCAAATGTGCTGACGATCAAAATCAAGGTCTATCGTTTGTTTATTAATCATATGTAAACTTTAACTAAGTGGGCTTCGTTGACAATGGTACGGCAATACGTATTCTAAGCCAATAACACCAAGAGCAAAAAATAAAAGAGAGTATTATGGAGCTTGCAACAGTTCGACACGATTGGACCCACAGTGAGGTGAAAGCCTTATTTGAAATGCCATTTAACGATTTATTATTTAAAGCCGCCTCTGTGCATCGCGCTAATTTTAATCCAAACGAAGTACAAATTTCTACGTTGTTATCTATTAAAACCGGTGCCTGCCCAGAAGACTGTAAATATTGCCCGCAATCGGGTCATTACAAAACTGATTTAGAACGCGAACGCCTAATAGAAGTTGAAAAAGTGGTAGAGCAAGCGCGGTTAGCAAAACAAAAAGGCGCTACCCGTTTTTGTATGGGGGCTGCATGGTCAGATCCAAAAGACAGAGACATGCCATACATTTCGCAAATGGTAAAAGAAGTAAAAGCCCTTGGCCTTGAAACCTGTATGACGTTAGGCATGTTAAATAACGAAAAAGCGCATGAACTGCGCAGTGCAGGGCTTGATTACTATAACCACAACCTCGACACTTCACCTGAATACTATGAGCAAATTATATCAACTCGCACCTTTCAAGACCGCCTTGATACTATAGGTAATGTGCGAGACGCTGGTATGAAAGTATGCTCCGGCGGTATTGTGGGTATGGGGGAACAAGCAAGCGACCGTTATGGCTTATTAATGCAGTTAGCTAATTTACCCCAGCAGCCCGAAAGCGTGCCAATTAATATGCTAGTAAAGGTAAAAGGGACACCGCTTGAAAACGTTGATGACTTAGATCAGTTTGAGTTTATTCGTACCATTGCCACAGCACGTATTATGATGCCGCATAGTTACGTACGTTTATCAGCAGGGCGCACTGCAATGAACGAGCAAATGCAATCAATGTGCTTTTTTGCCGGTGCAAACTCTATATTTTATGGTGATAAACTTCTTACTACCGAAAACCCAGAAGCCGATGCCGACATGCAATTAATTAAAAAGCTCGGGATGAACCCAGAAACACGCCACGATTATTCAGATGAAGCCGTTGCTGCGTCTTTGTCATCGCAAGTGGCTGATAAAGCAACCGCAGAATTGTTTTACGAAGCGTAAAGTGCTCAGTACTATGGTAATGGTTTAAAGTATCGCGTTGAAGGTTAAAGCATTTATGTCATTTGAATTTATAAACACTCATTTAGATGAACGCAAAGCACAACAGCTATTGCGTAAACGCTATGTAGTGCAAAGCGCAACGGCGCGCACTATTACGGTTAATGATAAAACCTACCTTAACTTTGCGAGTAACGATTATTTAGGATTTGGCGATTCGCCAGTAGAGTTAACCAGCGCGCCATTGCTAGGTAGCCACAGCTCAGCATTAGTGACGGGTTATCAACAGCCACAGCAAGCGCTTGAGCAAGCTTTATGTAGTGCTTTGGGTTATGAAGCTGGCATGTTGTTTAATTCGGGCTTTAGCGCAAATAGCAGTGTGATTAAAGCCTTGTTTCAAGATAAAGCGACAGCGCAGCACAGTGCGATTTTTCAAGATAAACTCAATCACGCCAGTTTAATTGATGGCGCATTACACGCCAACGCCGCGTTAATACGTTTTAACCATAACGATATAAACCATTTACGCTCACGGCTAGAAAAATCAAAAGCGCGCAATAAGCTCATTGTGTCTGAGGGTGTGTTTTCAATGGATGGTGATACCGCGCCAATTAAAGCGCTATTTGCCTTAGCAAAGCAGCATAACGCCTGGCTAATGATAGACGATGCACATGGTTTTGGTGCTTTAGGAAAATCGGGGCTAGGCAGTTGTGAAGCCTTAATTGCAGCCGATACCTTGCCCGATATTTTAGTGATCACCTTTGGTAAAGCGGTTGCTAGTAGTGGGGCGTGCGTATTAGGTTCGCAGCATTTTATAGATTACATGCTGCAGTTTAATCGTGATTATACCTACTCAACCGCTATGTCACCGTTTATTGCCGCTCATACTTTGGCACGTATTAAAAGCATAAGAGACGCCAACGACAGGCGAGCCAAATTAAACGCTAATATTGCGCTGTTTAAACGCCTAGCAAAAGAGCAGCACATTGCGCTAATGGACTCCAACACCGCGATTCAACCGATTGTTTTAGGCTGCGCCGAGCAAACGTTAAAAGCCAGTGAGCAACTAAAGCAGCAGGGCATTTGGCTAACGGCTATTCGCCCGCCAACTGTTTTACACAATACCTCGCGTTTGCGTATTACCTTAAGTGCAGCCCACTCCCATGACGATATAAAACAACTCGTTGGTAGTTTACAAAAGGTCATTTCATGATAAGCCCGCAGGCAATTAAAACTAAGCCACTTAGCCCTACAACTGTGTGTATAGCTGCTCAGGTTTTAAAAATAACCACGGCGCATAACTTTTCAAAAGCAGCAAACAGTTACAGCCAGCATGCCAATGTGCAAAAACAAGCGGCAGATGATTTATTTAAACTCATTAGTGCAAACCCTAGCAAGCTCTGTGTTGACCTAGGCGCAGGGCCGCTTGTTAATACTCAGGCTTTAAGGGCATTATTCGGCCAAGTTGTTGCCATAGATTTAAGTTTTAACATGCTAAAAAGCAGTAATTTAAACACCCCAAAACTGTGCGCCGATATGGATAACTTACCGCTGCAAGCTAACAGTATTGACGTGCTATTTAGTAATTTTGCGCTGCAGTGGTCTGCTAATTTTGAAATCTTAATGCACTCGCTTTACCAAGCATTAAAACCAGGCGGGCAAGCCTATATTAGTACGGTTGTTGCAGGGTCATTAAACGAAATAAAAACCGCCTTTGCAGTGCTTGATTCACATAATCATATTAATCAGTTTGCAAGCCATAATAATATAAACCAATCGGTCGAAAAGGCAGGGTTTAAGATCAACGCATCAAAAAAAGTCATTTATACCGATCAACACAGCAGTGCATTAGCGGCTATAAAATCGATTAAAGCCATTGGTGCCACAGCACAAAATCATGCAACAAGTCGTCGTGGTTTATTAACCAAATCAGCGCTGCAAAAAGTATGTGATGCCTATCCGATTATAAACAATAAAGCCCATGTATCTTACCATGTAGTATTGTTATCATTAGAAAAAGCCCAGTAAAAATAATAAGGCCATGCAATGAACCAGTTTTTTATTACCGGTACCGATACCGATGCCGGTAAAACTCATGTAACCAGTTTGCTGTTAAAGTTACTCGCACAACATAAAAAGCGCGCAATAGGTTTTAAGCCGATTGCCTCTGGGTGTGAAATGGCGTTTGAGCAGCTCGTAAACGCCGATGCGCTAATGCTAATGGAAAGTGCCACAGTCAGCGCTAAATACGACATAATTAACCCATTTGCATTTGCGCCGCCAATAGCTCCGCACATTGCTGCAGAGCAAGCGGGACTAAACATAACAGTAGAAAAGCTAAGCACGGCTTATCAACATGTTAAGCAACAAGGCGCAGATTATCTGTTAACAGAAGGTGCAGGTGGCTGGGCATTACCAATTAATAATAACGAGTGTTTATACGACTGGGTAAAAGCAGAGCAACTACCAGTAATATTAGTGGTAGGGATGAAACTAGGCTGTATAAATCATGCATTACTCACTGCAGCACATATGCAAAGTATGGGTGTTAATTGCATTGGCTGGATTGCAAACCAAGTTGATGCCACTATGGATGAATACCAAGCAAACCTAGATTCACTTAAAACACGTTTACCATTTCCACTGCTTGCCATTAGCCCATACACAGAGCAAACCCCTAAATTACAAATTTATAAAACCCTGCTTGAAAAATTATCCATAAATCCATAAATAACCCTTGTGTTGTGACATAGTTTGTCACAGAATAGCGCTGACGTTATGACATAGTGTGTCATAACGCAGTGATTGCTCAAAGCCGATCAAACATAGTAAATCGCTCAGCAATAAATGTTATTTTTGGAGAACTCGTATGAAACGTGTATTTTTGTTTTTATTAACTAACCTCGCGGTTATGTTGGTATTAGGTGTGGTGCTTTCAATAATAATGAGTGCGCTGGGCTTAAGCCATCGTAGCCTTGGCGGAATTTTACTAATTGCGACTGTATTTGGTTTTGGTGGATCGTTTATTTCGTTATTTATGTCGAAATGGATCGCCAAAAAATCGACCGGTGCACAGGTTATTACAAAACCAAGTAACGAAACCGAGCAGTGGTTAATGAACACGGTTGCCGCGCAAGCTAAAAAAGCCGGTATTAATATGCCTGAAGTGGCTATTTACGACAGCCCAGAAATGAACGCCTTTGCAACCGGCCCGAGTAAAAATAACTCGCTGGTGGCGGTAAGTACGGGTTTATTACACAACATGACCCAAGATCAAGCCGAGGCAGTGCTTGCGCACGAAGTATCGCACGTGGCTAATGGCGACATGGTAACGCTAACGCTTATTCAAGGCGTGGTTAATACCTTTGTTATTTTTGCCGCTAAAGTACTGGCTGGCATTGTTGACAACTTTATCAATAGCGATGAAGAAGAGGGCGGCAGCAGCTGGACTTACTTCTTATTCGATATGTTATTCCAAATATTATTTGGCGTACTGGCAAGCATAGTGGTTGCTCATTATAGCCGTAAGCGTGAATTTGCAGCCGATAGCGGCGCAGCTCAGTTAGTAGGCGCAGACAAAATGCGTTCAGCCCTTGAACGATTAAAGCAAAACCACCCATCGCAATTAGAAGGCTCAATGATGGCCTTTGGTATTGCCAGTGGTAAAGGCATGGCTGAGTTGTTTTCATCTCATCCACCGCTTGATGCACGTATAGACGCACTACGACGTTAAAAAATTCAAGTTTTTCACAGTACTTGTAAACAAAAAGCCTGCATTTGCAGGCTTTTTTATGTTTAATAGTTTTTATTGCGATTGAATAATGTCTGTAATGCCCTCTGGCGAGAGTATTTCAATCCAGTAACCGTCTGGGTCTTTAATAAAGGCAAGGCCTTTCATTGAGCCGCCATCTGGCTGTTTTACAAACTCCACATCGTATTTAGCAAAGCGTTCGCAGGCAGCATATACATCGGGTACGCTAATACCAATATGGCCAAAGCCTTTTGGTTCTTCATTACCACTATGATAACCGTTAAAGCTGTCGTCGTTTTCAGTACCCCAGTTATGGGTAAGTTCAATGAGCGCAGGGCGGCGAAACACCCACTGCGTTTTTTCTTTATCATCGCCTTTAGGCATATCTTGCTCGTAGCCTAAAAAGTACAAAGTAAACTCCATACCAGGAAAGTCGTACTTACCTAACAGCTTCATGCCCAATACGTTTTCATAAAATGCCAGCGATGGTTTTGGATCTTTAATACGCAACATGGTTTGCTGCATCACATAGCCCTCAGTGGCCTGTGCAATTTGCTCTGGAGATTCGTTATAGCTAGACATGAGATAATCCTTAATAAAATGACTGAAAAAACCTTAATGGATTTAAAAAGGCAGGGTGTGCGCTCATCATAATAAACAGCAGCAAAAATTAAAACCACTTAGCTAAATTACTAGCCAGTGAGTTGGGAGTTTTATCAACAAAAATGACACAACCAATATGTACTGTGTGTATGTACAGTGATTGTGTTTTGTCCGATATTACTGATCTCCACCATTATGGTGTATTGCTACATTTATAAAACCTGAGTATAGATTAACTAATTGTTTACAGGTGTTTATTTTCTGGCTAAGATGAACAGATTGTAATATATGAACATTTGACGGTTTATAAAGCGACAAATGTCGTAGGTGAAATTGTTAAAAATACATAATAATCTTTAATGTTCTACCTAATTGGACAAGGGAAAAGGCAATTTTTAATGACTGAATCAATACTTCAAACCTACCTTAACGAACAGCACATAAAAACTGATGTCCCAGCGAACATTGATAGCCTGACGAAGGCTGTAAAAGAAGTCAAAAAATATCTAACAAGAAAAAAGATAAAGTCGGATTTCATCCCCTATACCCTCGTGGCTCTCGACCCAAAGGTAAAAGACAGTGACCCAGTGGCGCAGGAAGTGGAAAAGGTAATTATCAAAAATTGGCCTGCTTTTAAGAATAGTGTGGCGGCCACCAATGATACATCCACCACCTACATACGGGCAGTGATCTTAGAATCGCTGTCTCAGCTATCGAAAGATGATGGGGCTACGGCAGCGCTGGTCTGGTTGTGTAATGGTCTAATGAAACTGGACAGGTTTATAGCGTAAAATGAGCTAAACCCAAAAGGTATCACTATGACCAGAAAATCAAAAGTAACACTCAGTGCACAACAAAAACTTGAATATGCCAAATT
>NZ_JACJFK010000029.1:0-64224 GCF_014164535.1 Pseudoalteromonas sp. SG41-2
GATCGGCAAAATCATTAAGAACACAAAAGTGATCATTATCGCGTAATTTTCGTGATCAAAGCTTAATGAGAATAAGCGATCAAAGTTAATGCCATTGGGTGATCAAAGCTGGTGAGAATATGCAAATGGTAAAATAGATGCCTGTATTTATGAACTGAGCTAAGAAGAGTGAAACCGTGATTATGTTGACAATGTTCACTTACTGCTGATTTCAATTGGCTTGCTTTTTTATGGCTTAGATAGAAGAGCTGTTAGCGAAAAGTCGTAAGTTTTAAGCCATAAGCTTTAAGTTTGCGCGGTGTTAAATTAAGCTGCGTAGGTAGGGGGCAACTAAACCCAACGAAATAATAGCCTATGAGTCTGCATCAAGGCTTTGCATTATCGGTTTTGTCAAATGTGCCAGAAGTGGTCATTTAGAAAGAATAGAAAAAGTAATATGTACAAGGTCAGGCTTGATCTGACAGTTACCCATCTTATTTATTATCGCAGAGATATTTATTCTGGAAAAATTCGAAAAAATTGAGATTTGATTCTACCAAATTTCAAGCCAACTGATTTATCAATTTTACGCCCCCTAAACTCATGCATATCTAACTCCCGTGCATTTCTTAAAGGTACTTCTACTAATCCTCCTTTATGGATATCAACGTCACCCCATTTATTAATATCAATTTCCATAGAAGAGATAATTATTTGTGAACCAGGGGGCCTATAATCCCAATTAGGAGCGAAGGGCTTTCACTTGGGTTTTCAACCCATTGAGGGATGTACTTATTTAATTGCCAATATTTTTTAACCCTTGCTACTATTGCTGAATCTTTAGGTGGAGTACTAATATCGTAACCAACCCTATCCGAGAAATTAATATTTGATATTCTAACAAACAAAATCTTTTTATTATTAATTAACAAATCTGAAAATTGTAATGGTGTCTCAGCAAGTCGGAATGTTAGTTCGGGCTTTACTCCTATCGGCCTGAAACGCCACTCTTTTTTCTCCTGCTTTTTATTACAAAATGGATCAATAGCAGAAATAAGCGCTGCTTCAACTGTTCGCGCTGTTATTTCATCATAAAAAGGACCTGCAATATGAACACTATAACTACCACTTTCAATTAGTTCTTCTAATGGTTTATTATGTGTTTTAGCTTGATGTGATATGGCGCGTTTTGAGTTTTTTCCATAGCCTACATATTGTATATTCTGCTTTTTATCTTTGTAGATATAAACAAAAAACCCTCCATTCATCTTATCTTTTCCTTATTGAAATTTAATCAATGAGCGTCCTTAGGCGAAGTTCCGCAGCGTGCCATAAACGGACGGTGGCATCATAGTCACTTGTTAGAGCTATTCTAGAGCATACCAGCTTGACGTTTAGCTAACTTAAATTCCATGACTCCTTTAGCTACGCCGTCAACACCAGGAAATAGAGTTGTAGCCGATACGTTGAACTTCATACACCTTAGTAATAATTCACCGGCAGTGTTTGCAGGAAGTGTAAACTTATATACCTTTGCGTTATTAGCCAATAAATTATCAATCAAACTTTTTTCGGTTTCTGGGCAAAACTCATCTGTGTAGAAAGTGCTACTCGGCTCCTTATATAATAAAAACAAACCTTTTTGTGCTGCCAAGTTCTCACTTACACTGCCTGCAGGTGAAACCGTTTCCAAACCGATATTAGCCAGAGTAGTGCTATCTGCATCTAATACCCAAACAGCTAAGCGTTGTTCAGTTTCTACTTTTGAATTCAACACTTGAGAAGCAGCGAAATACATAGCAACAAGAGAACTGCGACTCCAGTCTAATAATCGAGTAGGTATTCCATGATGTTGTGCCATTGCTAATATAGAATGGAATTCTTTATGTGGCCATCCTGCCGTTGAATCAGCATATCGAGCCATCGCTGTCGAATAATCCATTGAACTTCTGAAATCATGGCTATCATACGGGATCGATATTCCTTGCTCATCACAGCCAAATAGGAAACCGTGAAGTAAACTAAACTCAAATTCAATTACCTGCGAGGTTCTCAAATACTCTATTCTTTTTCGATGAAATTTTAAGATAATATCATCTCTAAAAACAGTTGGAGTCAAATTCCATAAGGCGTTTGCATGCCCGCGAAAAATTGGATTCTTTAGTTTATTAGAAAATGTTCCAATTGGTGACAAAAGATCCCAAAGCTCATCAACTCTCGATAGTTCCTGTTCAATGATTGGCACAATTCACCTCATAGTTCTAACAACTTTATCAGATCTGACCTTCCCTATTTTAGCTCGAAAACGTCCTTATTTTATGAACTTACATTAATAGCAAATACTATAAATTATTGCCAGCTATATATTATACCTACTGTAGCTTATTTAAATATGTTGGAAAGGGGAAGTTACCTCTTATTCTTACTAGGCTAATGACGACTTATTTGAACGACTGGTCATCGCTCACAGCCGATCTTCGCAAAAGTGCCATTTGCAGACATTCAAAAAGAAACTGGCAAAAAGCAAGACGCGACCCTTTTGGTTTTCAACTTCCAAGTAACGGCGAACACACAAGTTTATTGTTGTATTTTAATCGATATTCCGAATTTTTTGACTCTTAGTGTGGCTAATAAAGCATTTTTCGTATGAGTTGGAAGTTTCATTGAATCATCTTTGAGTCTTGACATCATATTCGGCGGACAAAATCATTATGCCACTGCAAGTGTCGTTAAGCGAAACAAAGCCAACGTTTTCAATTTGAGGGCTTTGTTACATTTCTTTCTATAGTTTTATAATTTGAGATATCAGAGTTTTAATATCCACATGTATTTCATCTACCTCCATAGCATTTGCAATGTCATATTTAGAAATTCTATACTTTCCAGTTAAGCAATCTGCGCCTTCAGTTAAGATTGGTTTTGAAGGCAACTCTTGATATGCATGAATAATTTTCTCTGGATCATAAGCACTTAAATCAACACCAAAAATTTTAGCACTTTCTATCACGTCATCTTCAGTGCTTTCAGCTGCTCGTGCAATCGCTTTAGGAGAAAGTAAGTAAGACTCAATATACCTAAACCTCCAAGTTCTTGCTAATAATCCATCTTTATTACAACCTACATTATTCTTATCTAATAAAGACTCTGTAATTGTGTCGAATGGCTGTCCATCTCGATCTCTGAGGCTTATACCTTTTAGACCACTAATAACTCTTTTCAATTGGTTAAATAAATGCTGACGTTCTACATGCTTGCCAGGCCAAGCCCAAACGACTATATCTTGAGAGATCGGGGTACCAATTTTTTTTGCAAAAATCTTTATTGTTTCTGCATCAGAGTTATTTTCAACAAACAGAACTTTTTTTGTTCTTTGTAACTTATGCAATTGAGGAGAAAACTCAGAGCCTAGCCCTGTTATTAGAGCTGTTTTTTGAGATTCTTGACTTAATATTCTCACTTCTCCACCTTCAAATTTCATTATATTTTCAGGCGATTGGGATGCTATAAGCTCTGTAGAGTGTGTGGCGAATAATATCTGCTTATGATATTTCTTCGCTAATATATGCAACTCAGCTAAAAGTGAAAATTGTAATGATGGATGCAAGTGCGCATCTGGTTCATCTAAAAATATAATTTGATAAAGAGGATCTAAGGCCAAAGATAAAACATTTAAGAGTTGGAGAAAGCCGCTGCCTTCCACCATAATATCTCGCCTATTAAATCCTGAATGTTTTATAAACTTAGTTCTAGCTTCGTTATATTTACCTTTCCAATATTCAATTTTGATATAGCTATGATAGTCCTCGTTAAAATCGTGAACTACTAATTCGATATCAAAAAGTCTTCGCATAACCTCAAGTAAATGCTCCCAACGGTCAGTTTCACGAAGATTTATAAGATCTGAAGGTGAGATTCTACTCTTACCAACTAATAGCTCTTTTCTTTTTGTTAGGTTTATTTTAAATAGTTCTAATAATGTATTACGCATTACTGAACCACTTAAACCTTGCCCAACAAGACGTGCTCTCATTGCCTTAGTGTGAAATGGCTCTCTGTTTAAAATTCCTGCAAATGGAGGTATGTAGGCGACTTGAGGTAACT
Organism: Pseudoalteromonas sp. SG41-2; assembly: GCF_014164535.1. NCBI lineage: Bacteria > Pseudomonadati > Pseudomonadota > Gammaproteobacteria > Alteromonadales > Pseudoalteromonadaceae > Pseudoalteromonas > Pseudoalteromonas sp. SG41-2. The sequence goes on from NZ_JACJFK010000029.1 coordinate 4,081, forward strand.
TTTCGTTATCAGATATATTCGATCTAGTCGTCTTTACAAATAGTCGCTCGTTAGCTAAAGATAGAGAAAAGCGTAAATAGCGAGGTTCTGCATGTAAACTATTAATCCATTTAACCTCTAGCCATAATGTATAGCCATCAGGTTCTTTATTACCTTGAGGGTCTGTTTCAGGGTTAACTTTTAAGTTAGTCCATAAATGTTTTAATGAGGGAATATTTAAAGGAAGAAAATCTTCGCTATTAACACCTACCCCTTGTTTTTTACCAAGATGAGAATTTAGTAGACCACTGTCCCCGTGTTCTAGCTTTATAAGGTTCTTACAAAATTCCCACAAGGCGAATGCTTGCATAAAAGTGGACTTACCCGAATTATTCGAACCCGCTAATAAACAAAATCCATTAGGTGTACTAATAGTTTTATTTCTATATTTTTTAAAACGGTGTAATTCTATTTCTTGTATTGTAATGACTTCCAATTATCAACCTCTACTATTGGTTCAGACCACGCGAAATGCAACAGTTAAACCAGAGGGCACTTTCCTTGTTTTCGCGGGAATATCTATATTTTACAGGCTCCTATTAATAGCAAATTGTATTAGTTATTGCTAACTATAAATATTTTTCTTGATATAGGCTATTTTGCCACATTGGAAAAAGCAATTTTTTCGTAATGCCAGCAGAGTGATAATGGCTTATATTAACTGAAACTTGTATGTCCGCTAATCGCTCATACCCGAATTTTTTTGTAGCAAGCTAAGCTTAAAACTCCATAAACACCGGAGTACAACTAATGCACCAGTTAACTATATATCAGCCTAAAGAGCCTTGGAATAAAAATAAGCTTGTAGGACAAAAGTTACCTTTAAAATTACAGCAAATATGGGCTATCCGAATACGACTAGAACTTTTTCATAAAATAAGAGATCTAGCACTATTTAACCTAGCCATAGATAGCAAACTAAGAGGGTGTGATTTAGTTTCACTAAAAGTTAATGACATCGCTCATGGTAAAACAATCCAATCAGGGGCAATAGTCGTTCAAAAAAAGACTGGTATGCCTGTTCAATTTGAAATTACTGGAAATACAAGGAAATCAATTGTGGCGCTCATAGAGCAATTTACTCTCAATTCTTATGATTACTTGTTTAAGTCACGAATTCATTCCTCTGAACACCTTTCAACCCGTCAATATGGACGTATAGTTGATTCTTGGGTCACCTCAATTGGATTAGATAAGACTCAATATGGCACTCATTCTATGAGACGTACCAAACCATCACTAATTTACAAAAAAACTAAAAATTTAAGAGCCTGTCAGCTTCTACTTGGCCATAGAAAACTAGAGAGCACTGTCAGGTACTTGGGAATAGAAGTTGATGATGCGTTAGAAGTATCAGAACAGATCGATGCTTAAATTTGGACCTAAGCCAGACTCGAAGTTAGAGTCTGGCACGTATCAATTGTTATCACTCAGCAACGCCTAAATTTAGCGCGAGAATTTGCTCAGAGGGTTAAAGTCACGCCAGCGCTATTTGCTGGCGATAAGATTTGATTGTTAGCTGTATTACTTTACAGGCTACCTGATGACCATCTATTTTTTGCTTAGCTTCAAGTCCGTATTTTGCTCCTTGATCTCAGCGATAAAAATTGAATTATTGGCGACAGCCAGTTCCAGCGCACGCTCAGATGCAATTAACGCATCAGGTAAATTCTTATTCAAACTGTAAGCTGTTGCTAAACTATCCCACAGTATCTCTGAATTAGGAAAAGTCTCAGTACCTTTTTCCAAAATTTCAACGCCCCATGCTGGCTTATCTTCATACGTAGCTTTGAGCCCATAAACATTATACTGATGTGCCGATAAAGGGAATGCATAACCGAACTCTTTAGCTTTATCCTCATAAAATTTTATTAGGTTCGACAGAGGCATGATATCAATCTCAGGTACCGCATTCCAATCAGAAAAAATAGCTTGTAACCCTTTTGCCATTCCTACTACGGGAGTGGTGTCGTGTGTTTCATCGGGGAACCTTGCGTACTTATAATAAAGCCCTGATTTTGATTTTTTTTCCAATGCCAATAACATGCGTTCAAAAGCTTCGGGCATTTCGTTCGGCTCACTTGCCATACTTAGAAACCATCGAAAAGTTTTTGCTCCACTGGTTGAGTGCTTCTTTTCAAAGTCTGTAACTATTGTAGCTTCATCCCACCAAAGACTTGGGCTAATGGATATCGCAGCATTAAATTTAGTATTACCTTTAACTGCAAGGTAACTGGTATATAGACCAGAAAGTGAGTGGCCTGCGATAACATAATAAGGCGCAACTCTATATTGCTTATTAAGTTGGTTTAATAACTCTTCTTGTAGGAAACGCGTGAGTAAGTCAGCTTTACCGGCTCGACCGACAAATGCATCAGGCTCAGTATGAGTAAAAAATGCTAATCTATTTTTTAGACTTACACCTACAACAATCATTTCCGGTATTGCTGCATAAGTGCTGTAAAAATGCGCGCTAGCTGCCGCGTGATTGAATTGAGTGGCGCCATCTAATACAACTAGTACAGGGTATGAAAAGTTATCAGAATGTCGATAAGTGTCTGGTAACGATATCTGAACGGTAACGTCTTTTCCTAGGAACTCAGAATTTATACTCAAGCGGTCATACTGCGCAAGAGCTTGAGTAGAATTTAAAAAAAAATAAAACGATTAATATAAATCTCATTGGATACCTTTAAAGTTAACGGCTTATTCAACACCATTTAGATGGTTTATAACACACGAAAACAGCGGTTAATAATGTTATCAGACAAAATTCGGCTCCTACTCAAAGAAGTAGGAATAAATTTAACTTTTTCAGTGTCTGCTTTTCGCTCGAGGCGGCCTTCGCCAAAGTGCCATGAGCAGACATTACTAACGGCTAGTTAATTAGTGAGTAACGTCACAGTGAAATAATACCATTATGTCGTAAACACTAAATTAAAATCGCACCTCATGAGAACATTTCTTAAACAGTTGCCAGTTTTAACATTAAAGAAAATGAAGCATACATTGAAAAAACCACTGGAATAAATACTTCAATTAACATCCGAATTCTAACTACTGATTTTACTTTAAGTACTGCACGATCTACTTCAACTTCAATATCTTGTATAAAAATATGATTTAAAAGACTTTCCTCTGACCTCTTTTTTTCAGATTCTATAATTTCAGAAATTTCACTAAATTTATAAGTTATTCTTTCTGAATAAATAAAAGTTAAAAAGTTTATTAGGAAGTAAATTACCACAGCACATAATAAGGTTATCAGTGCTGCTTGGTTTGAAGGAGTAAAGCTAATACCGAATGCTGTTATTTTATCAGGGATTAAACCGACGTTTCCGACTAAAACCCCTACGAAAGAGCTAAGCATGAGATATTTTCGAGATAATCTAGTGCTTTCATTTAAAGGTTCTTTCAATTTTTCTTGAATCGTTTTCAACATTAATCCTCATGAAACTGCTATCACCACAAACACGCGACCAATACCAAAGCTTTGTTTTTGTGTGAATATTTATCGCACGAAAACGAAGTGGAGAGTGCTGGGTGCTCCGCAGTGCTTTGTCTTGTTATTCCCTTTAGAATTCTATTTTGGGCTGTATAAATGATTTTCTGTATGGTTTGCATTGACAATTTTTCTCGAACATAGCCTTAGTAGTACTATCTAACTCCAACTCCTTACCAAGTATTGATTTACACCATTCGCAATCTTCGTTTGTTAACGCACTAGACAAGGAAAACTTTTTAACCTCTGCCTTAATGCATTTATATAGATTGTCATCCCACGCTCTGGTTATCGTTGCCTTACAGTAGATTACATTAATAGCAGCATTGATCTTTTGAGCCTGCTCTCTAGGAACTCCAAATATTCGAGATATATCTTCGACTTCAAGCTTACTTTCATGTAGCAGGTGTTGCATTACTATAGAATATTTATCTTTTGATATTAGCTCACTGGCATTAAGTTCTTTGTTGAAGTAAGCCTCTACGCCTTCAACTTCTAGCTTTGGATTCTGTGTATTTTCCTTTGGCTTGCTCTGAAACAGGGATACTATTTTCTTTAACACTGCTCTTCTCCTTTTTAGGCATACGCTGCGTCATTCTATTTTAGGAAAAACGTGATGTCAGATTTAATGCGCTTGTTAGGCTTTTTTCCAAAAATCTAGGTTTTCTTGGTTGAGATAACCTAATTTGTCAAGCCTATCAATAGGTACATTATATTTCGCAAAATAATAATTATGCATAGTATTTTCTATACACAACTTATCGTAGCGCTTAACTGTTGCAGCTAAACGTAATAAATTAAGGTCCGCCAACCCCATAATTTCTTGTCCCTTAACACTAAGCCATTGGTTTTTACCTTCACATTTATCAGTTTTTAAAGGTAAATAATCTTTATACGTAGATGTAAAGAACTCTAGTAACAACAAATCTCGATATTTATATTGGTATTCATCATTAAAAGTGACTGAAATATTGTGCCTATTTAGACCTTCGTCAATATTTTCTTCCCACTTATTTAAAACAACTTGCAGTGAATTTCTTTGTGATTCTAAGCTACTTTGTTTTAATTGTTCTTGTTGTACAGATAGAGTTTTTAATAGTGCTACAAATGCCAAAGCTGAAATTAACGGAGCAATAGTGCCAGATAAGTAAGCGCCATAAGAAGCTATAAACTTTGTATTAGTTGATAAAATTGGTAAACCTAAAAACGGTAAAATAATCAATAACAGTGCTGTAATCAAACCAAAACCAATTAAAAATTTATAAAACTTCATTACATTGCTCCGAAAGTCTAAAAGCCCTATCAGAGGCCACATTCCCTATTTTAGCGCGAATACGTCCTTATTTCATGAGCTTCTATTATTAGCAAATAGTGTAACTTATTGCCAGCTATAAATATTATGCTTTTTGTAGGTTTTTTGAATATGTTGAAAAGAGGAAAATGTCCTCTTAATATTGCTTAGTTAATGACGACTCACCTGAATGACCGGTTATCGCTCTAAGCCGTCATTCAGTTTTAATCATTCATCGTTGGGTTTCGTTGCTCTCAACCACAGTCTAAGGTGATAAATTTAACTCCGAACTGTTTTGGCTTTTCCTAGCGCCTAGAACCTCCAGCCTAGTAACTTTTCCTTTAATGCTTAATGACTCGCTTGCAGGCAATTAAGCCACTCATCGGGTTCAGCTAAAATAAACTCTAGATGACAATTTTCTTTGGTGGTTATTTTGATTCCAGCGGTGGTGATAGGGATTAAACCGCCGGCTTTAGCTGCGCATTTTTCGACATGGGAAATATTATTAAGTTTGATGGCATAACAACCTAAGTTAAGTTGTTTATTGAGGGCTTCAAAATGCAGCAGGTTATCAGTAAGAGTAAGGCGGCCATCAGCTTTAGCAACACCCAGTTGTAATGTTGCATAACAACGTTTTAGCTGGGTGATTTTAGATTGTGTAGCGCTCATTATTCATTCCATCGATTTTTTTATTTTATTGAGTGTATGTTGCTAAATTAAATGTGTCAATTATGTAAAGTAAATGTTTTTAATTGTTGTTTTAAACAATGCTTTACAGAAAGTTTTTAGCGCGGTGGTGCATTTTTTGTTGTTTATTAACAAGTACAAAAGCAGCTACGACTAATACCATTTGAGTGGCTAGCGCGCACAGCGTTAACATCAAATCCATACGGTTATCAGCGCGTTGCACTAAGCTTAATTCGATAAACCACGCTATGGCGAGCATTAAAACAAGTGAGCCATGTAAATAACGTTGCAGAGTTATTTTAAACTGAAGGTGCTTCCATTGACTAAATATAAGCAGCGCTAAGCTAATTAAAGGGATCAAAAATAGGCTAATAAATGCAATGACTAAAAGTGGTTGCCATGTGCTATTTGTCAGTTGCGTGGTATTTATAAAGTAATCGTTACAACCCGTTAAAAGTGTAAAACAAAAAAGTAGGCTAATTAATTTTATTGGCAATGTTGTTATCGTCATGATTTATATGTGTTCTATTGTTAGTTATTAAGCCTTGCTTTATATAAGTAAGGCTTAATGGATGGTTGTATTTAAAAATAGTCTAAACGTAGGTGTTGTTTTAGCTTAATTAAGCATGCGCCATAATTAACTCTTTTGCGTTAGCTTTGGCTGTTTTACTGATGTTATCACCACCAAGTAAACGGGCAATTTCATCAATACGGCCATGTTTACTGAGTGGCAACATTTGTGTAAAGGTTTCGCCATTGGCAATTTCTTTGGCCACAAAAAACTGCTGATGCCCCGAGCTGGCAACTTGCGGTAAATGGGTTACGCAGATAACTTGGGTCGATTTGCCTAATTGACGTAAAAGCTTGCCTACAGCTGCTGCAGTTGGTCCAGAAATACCTACATCCACTTCATCAAAAATAAGCGTTGGCGTAGTGACTTTTTGCGCAATAATAACTTGTATCGCTAAACTTATACGCGACAGCTCACCGCCAGAGGCGACTTTAGACAGTGGTTGTAATGGCTGCCCGGGGTTGGTTGATACTAAAAACGCTACATTATCAAAACCTAAGCTGTTTGGTGCTTTTTCAGGTTGTGGTGTAAGGGCGATTTCAAACACACCATTTTCCATTGATAAATGCGCCATGCTTGCACTGATCAATGTATTTAATGTCTGCGCGGCCTCATGACGGCTTTCGCTTAGGGTTTGCGCAGCTTGCTGATAAGCTGCTAATGCTTGGTTAATTTCACCTTCAAGTTGCGTTAAACGGGTAGAGTTATTACTAATCGACTCAAGCTCTTGTGTGATACTTTGGTGAAACTCAACTAAGTCCTCTGGTTTAATATGGTGTTTACGTGATAAATCCATCGCACCACTTAATCGTGTTTCAACGTCGATTAGTCGGCTCGGATCAAGTTCAGCTTGCTCTGCATAATTACGAATTTCACGACTCGCTTCCTCAACTTGCACAGCCGCTTCTTCGAGTAAAGCAGCCACACTAGCTAGGCTTTCATCAAACCCGGCAAGCTCAGCAAACTGCTGCGCGCTATGTTGTAATAGGGAACAGGCATTTTGCTCGTCATTTTCGTATAAGCTTTGTAACTCTCGTTGGCATGCTTCAATAATAGTTTGGCTGTGGCTGAGCTTATAATGCTCGGCTTCAATTTGCGAAAATTCATCTGGTTGTAAAGCAAACTCATCAAGCTCAGCTACTTGGTACTCTAATAATTGCTTTTGCGCTGCTTGTTGCAACTGGGCTTGTTCGAGCGCGGTAAATTCTTTTTGTAAGTTTTGGCAATTACGATAATGCTGGCGCACTGCTTCAACCAGAGGTTGATGACCTGCATAAGCGTCTAATAGCTGGAGTTGATGTTCGCTTTTAAGCAAATATTGGTGAGCATGTTGACCATGAATAGAGATCAAGTACTGACCGATTTCTTTTAGTTGGGCTGCAGTGACTGGGGTGCCATTAATATAACTTTTGCTGCGGCCATTTTTACACACCACACGACGAAGTAAGCACTCTTGCTCATCATTCGATAGCAAATGCTGTTCTAAAAACTGCTTAGCCAAGGGGAGGTTGGTTAAATCGAAGGTGGCGCATATTTCAGCGCGCTCAGTGCCTGGGCGAACAGCTGAGGCTTCGGCACGTTCACCCAAACATAAAGATAAGGCATCAATAGCAATAGATTTACCGGCACCTGTTTCACCCGTAATGGCTGTCATACCGCTTTGCCACTCGGTGCTTAAATTGCTTACAATTGCAAAATTTTTAATCTCTAACCCAGTTAACATACTGTTCATCCATCCAGTCAATTAACTGTTAATTTATACAGTGTTTTGGGTTTTTGCAAATTAATTTTTAATGTCGCTATCTAGTTTATTACTTACTCACTGGTTGATTTCTCAAAATTAGTTTCAGGATCAACAGGTTTGACATAATCTTCAGGATTCGCAGATAAATCATCAGTGCGTAAAACTTTAATCATGGATGGTAAAAGTTCATGGTAAAACGTTTTATTGTAAGCAACGCCGGCTATGGGTAACTCAGCCACAAAAAAATCTAAGCGTTCAGCTAGTGCATCTCGTTCACCTGTTACATAAGTTTTTGCCAACTCACTACTAATCGTGCTGATCAATGACTCGTTTATGCGTTCAAGATACAATAAGTTTTCGTCAGTATGAGGTTGTACGACAAAGAAATTACTGGCAATAACTTGTATTCTTGGGATGTATTTAGGACGAATTATTTTTGCGTCGCAGTACTCATTTAATTTTATTTTTAACTGTTGAGTTACTTCTTTAACGCGATTATTGAATAGCTTTTTTTGCGCTTCAAGCGCTTTTCGGCGATTATTTTCAATCACCAAATAGCTGCCAAGCAGCGTTATCAGTAATAATAAAGCAAAGAAAACAACATACGTCATTTCGGTTTGATTTCCCTTGAAAAGGTAATAAATGAATTCAGCTTATTTTGCTCTAAAGTCTGAATGAGCGCAATAAAATTAATATAAACGACTACCCCAGTTGAGCTTAGTGCGAAGTACATGATAGTAAGAGTAGTCTTTGGGGTGGATCAGGCGTAGTTTCTTATCTGCTTTTTTAATTATCACTTCATCGCCAGGCAATACAGCAAGCACCACATGACTATCGCAGCTGACTTGTAAGCTGTCGGTATTCTCTAAGCTGAGCTTTAAGCGTACTTCGTTATCGGCATCAACCACTAATGGTCGGCTTGATAATGTATGCGGAAACATCGGCACTAATGATATTGCATTTAGTTCTGGGGTCAAAATGGGCCCGCCACCCGACAGCGAATAGGCTGTTGAGCCCGTAGGGGTTGAGACAATTAAACCATCAGAGCGCTGAGAAAAAACAAAATCGTTATTAATGAAGGCTTCAAATTCAATCATGTGAGCGACTTTATCGGCATGTAAAACGGCTTCATTCACTGCTGAGTTAGCACTTTTTAATTCACCATGGCGATAAACTGCAACTTCTAATAAAAAGCGTTTTTCTTCAATATATTGACCACTTAATACTTGTTCTAAACTAGCTTCAAAGCCTTCTGGGTTTAAATCTGTTAGAAAACCTAAATTGCCTCTGTTTACGCCTATAACAGCAACATCAAATCGGGCTAATACCCTTGCTGCGCCAAGCATATTACCATCGCCTCCGACCACAATAGCGAGATCGGCACGTTCGCCAAGCTCAACCAGTTTGACTAACTTTTCCTTGGGGACATTGGTTAATTGATGACCGGTTCTCTGCTCTAATAACACGTCAAATCCTAACGCATTTAAAAAAGTGTATAAGCGCTGTAAAGTTGCAGCTGCACCACTGTGATTTGGTTTGCCAATTAAACCTATGGTTTTAAACGGTGATTCCATGATAAACGCATCAATAGTATTAATATCAGTAGAGTAACTCAAAAGTGACAAGTTTGAAAATAACCTTGAAATAAACTCACTACGCCCCGATATCCCCAGTATGCAGCAAGATGTAGATACTATGAATTTAAACCCTCGAGATCAGCAAATATTTTCCGCCGTGATGAGCCTGTACTGTAATGGTGAAGGTCAACCTGTCGCGTCAAGCCGTATTGCCAAACAAAAAGGTATGGCTGTGTGTTCTGCAACAGTTAGAAATGCGATGTCGCGCCTAGAAAAAATAGGCCTGCTGTATTCACCGCATACTTCTGCTGGACGGGTACCTACTAATGCCGGATTTGATTATTGGCTAAGTGAATTTTTCCCTCTGTCGCAGATTGCGCAATATTGGCAGCCTGCACAAGCGCAATTAGTCGAGATGGCGCATGGTATAAGCCAGCGTTATCAAGTATGTTGCTGCGTTGGTCTGCCGCAAGTAAGTTCTCAACACGTTTTTAGAGTTGAAGTATTAGATTTTGACAGCAATGATTGGCTTATTTTACTGTTAGATAGAGCAGGGCAAAGCCATAACATTTGTATTCATAAGCCGGATGATGCCTCTGACACCGTACGTTATCAATTTGCTACTTGGCTTAATACTGTATTCAGTCAGCAAACTTTAATGGAAGGCTTGTACCGTATGCAAGCAATGGCAAATACAGCACCACGAAACTGTCATGATTCGTTAAATCAATGGACCCGTGAGCTGAGCCATAAATTAGGCTCAGATAACAGTATCGTGGTCGGCGAAAATTATTTATATCGGCAAATTGATTGTGAACAAAGCTTAAATATTGGTGTCTCATTTTTGAACTTTGTAGAAGATAAGTTAGCTTTTAAAAATGGTGTGTCGGTTTTAAATACGTCACAATTGCCATTTACTGATTGTGACGAACTGATGGTGATCAGCGTGCCGTATTTTCAAAATCAAGAATATCAAAGTCGTTTTTGTGTAATTTGTCCTAAATCGGCGCAAATTGAAGCAATCATTCAAGAATTTAAATTAATCGAGTCATCTGGCTCTTGAATCTTTTGATTCAATCCCCATAATTACCGCAATTGAAAAGTATTGGAGCACTTAAATTATGTCTGAGCAGACAAAATCACCAGAGCAAGAAGTTGAATTAAACGAAGAACTAGAGCAAATGCAAGCAGACGTTGAAGCGGCTGTAGAAGCTGCTGACGCGCACGAAAGCGAAGAAGTTAGCCCTGAAGCTGAAATTGCTATGCTTTATGCTGAGCTTGAAGATGCGAAACAAACTATCGCAAACCAAAAAGATAGCGTAGTACGTGCCGCTGCAGACGTTGATAATATTCGTCGCCGTGCTGCACAAGATGTAGAAAAAGCGCATAAATTTGCACTTGAAAAGTTCGCTAACGAATTATTACCTGTTATTGATAATCTAGAACGTGCTATTGAGTTCTCAGACAAAGAAAACGAAACCTTAAAGCCATTGCTTGAAGGGATTGATATGACAGTTAAGAGCTTCAACGATGCGGTTGCAAAATTTGGTGTTGAAATTGTTAACCCACAAGGTGAGCAGTTTAATCCTGAATTCCACCAAGCAATGTCGATTCAACCAAGCAATGATGTAACACCTAACACTGTATTAGCAGTGATGCAAAAAGGGTATACATTAAATGGTCGTTTATTACGCCCTGCAATGGTGATGGTATCTAAAGCAGCTGAATAAAGAAGTCGCTTAGTAAAAAAATGCCCGTTAACTACGGGCATTTTTTTTGTTTCTAGCTCGGTGCCAAAGCTGGGCTATTAGTGTTAATACTAATGCGCTGAACATTAAGCTTGAAAATGGTACCGCACTTTGTGCATGCATTAAGGCTAAAATTGGACCGACTAATGCACCGCTGCCAAAGCGCAATGTACCAATAACCGCCGTAGCGGTGCCAGAACGCTCTTCAAACTGCATTAAGATCAATGCATCAGCATTACTAGCGGTAACCCCTAAACTCATCATCAGAGGAGCAATAGCTGCAACAATAAAATACAGCGATAGGTGTAATATGCTAAATGTGAGTAGGGCACTGCCAGCTACAAAGCCGACCGCTAATCCATAATACAGCATTTTTCGTGAACCAATACGTGGTACTAGGCGGGTATTTAAAAAGTTACCAAACATTAGCGCCATGACATTGAAAGCAAATAAAACACCAAATAATTGTTCTGATACTTTAAAGTAGTCAAGGTATACAAAGGGCACTGCGGTTAAAAAGCAAAAAAAGCCGAATGAGACAAACATTGAGCTGGCTATATCTGCTCGGGTATCTTTATTTTTAAATACGGTTTTATAGCTATCGAAAAATAGTGCAAAGCCTTTCATCGGGCTTTTGAAAATAGGGATATCGATTAAGTATATTTGTACCAAGGCTAAAATAACAAAGCTGTAACTGGCCAGTACTAAAAAGATTGTTTGCCAGTGAGATAAGCCCATGATCATTGATCCAACCGTTGGCGCGACTAAGGGCGCTACCATCATGATCATCGATACATACGACATTCCTTTCGCAGTATCTTGTTTATAAATATGACGAATTATCCCTGGCACCACAACGGTTGCTGCAGCACCTGTGAATGCTTGTACTCCCCGCAAAGCCCAAAATAGGTGAATGTCATTACAAAAGGCCAATGCGAAAGAGCTTAAGCCAAACAATGCTAAGCCGACCTTCGTTAACACGCGACGACCAATTTGATCTGCGATTGGGCCAAAAAATAGCATTCCCAGCGCATAGCCAGCTAAATATATGCTTAACGATATTTGTACATTAGGCATTGTGGTATTAAGGTCGTTAGCAATGACTAACATTGCCGGAAGATACATATCGATTGCCAGTGGCGTAATTGCAACAATACTGGCGAGTAAAGGTAATAGAATGCGTTTATTTAAAGAAACCGAGTCCTGCATGACTAACCCATTAAACAAAAAGAGGCTGCTATTGTAACAGCGACAATTAGTCTTGGGTACTTAGTTTGCATGCTAACTATCGCCTTTAACAGAAATATAACGCAACAGATGTTTTTACTGGCAGTCGATATATTCAATTGCAGGCTGGTTTGCTATTCTAAGAACAATTAAATTGTTAGTTAAGAGAATACAATGAAAAAATTAGTTTTGGCTGTGCTTGCCACCGCTGTATTAGCGGGTTGTAAAACATCACCAACAGGGCGTACGCAAATTGCGCTTTATTCTGATCAACAAATGAGTCAGATGGGTCAGCAAAGCTTTGCTGATATGAAAAAGAATCAAAAAATTAATAATAATCCTCAAGTAAATGCGTATGTAAAGTGTATTGCTGACGATGTGATTGCAGTATTACCGCAACAGTACGCAACTCAGGCGTGGGAAGTGGTGGTATTTGAAGACGATTCAGCTAACGCGTTTGCATTACCCGGTGGCTATATTGGTGTGCATACAGGGTTGTTAAAAGTGGCTGAAAATCAAGATCAGCTAGCAACCGTTATCGGGCACGAAGTAGGGCATGTAATTGCTAAGCACTCTAATGAACGCGTATCACAAAGTTCCTTGCTACAAACAGGTATGCAAGCGGGCAGTGCCGCACTTGAAATGGGCAATGTACAATATCGTAACGAAATTATGCAAGGTCTTGGTTTAGGTGCGCAGTACGGCGTTATTTTACCATTTAGTCGCTCTCATGAATCTGAGGCCGACCAAGTGGGTTTAGATTTAATGGCAAAAGCCGGATTTAATCCAAAAGAATCCGTAACACTTTGGCAGAATATGAGTAAAGCAGGCAGTGGTAATACACCTGAATTTATGTCTACTCACCCAGCACCTGCTAACCGCATTAAAGAGCTACAAGCAAAATTGCCACAAGCATTAAATGAGCAAAAAGCAGCAAAAGCGGCGGGTAAAAACCCACAATGTAAGCTGTAATAAACTTTTTTGGTGATATAAAAAAAGCCTGTGAACTGATGTTCACAGGCTTTTATTATTCTAAACGCTAGTTATGCGTTTTCAACAGCAGTACGTGGATCTACGTATGGCATGTTGAAGGCTTCAGCAACTTCTTTGTAAGTTACTTGGCCTTTGATCACGTTAAGACCTTTAAGGAAATTAGCGTCATCTAGTAATGCTTTCTTATAACCTTTGTTTGCAAGGTTAATGATGAAAGGCAATGTTGCATTGTTAAGTGCGAAAGTAGATGTACGTGGTACAGCACCTGGCATGTTAGCAACACAGTAGTGAACAACGTCATCAACGATGAAGGTCGGATCAGCGTGAGTTGTTGCTTTAGACGTTGCGATACAACCACCTTGGTCAATTGCAACATCAACAATTGCAGAGCCAGGCTTCATTGCTTTAATGTGTTCAGCAGTAACTAGTTTAGGTGCAGCAGCACCAGGGATAAGTACGCCACCAATTACTAGGTCAGCTTCAAGTACATGCTTTTCAAGTGCATCAGCTGTTGAGTAAATCGCTTTAACTTTATTACCAAACTGAGCGTCAAGTGCGCGTAGTACGTCAATGTTACGATCAAGTACGACAACTTCAGCACCAAGGCCAACAGCCATTTGTGCTGCGCTACGACCAACCATGCCGCCGCCAATAACAACAACTTTAGCTGGCTCAACACCCGGTACGCCGCCAAGTAGCATGCCACGACCATGGTTTGATTTTTCAAGCGCTTGTGCACCAGCTTGAATAGACATACGGCCAGCAACTTCACTCATAGGTGCAAGTAGTGGCAAACCACCGCGTGAATCAGTTACTGTTTCGTATGCGATACAAATTGCTTTGCTTTTGATTAGGTCTTCAGTTTGTGGAAGATCTGGTGCAAGGTGTAAGTAAGTGAAAAGAATTTGGTCTTCACGTAGCATTGCACGTTCAACGGCTTGTGGCTCTTTTACTTTTATAATCATCTCTGCTGTTGCGAAAACCTCAGCAGCAGTTGCTAGAATTTCTGCACCTGCCAGTGTGTAATCTTCGTTAGTGAAGCCAATGCCCATACCTGCATCAGATTCAACAAAAACTTGGTGGCCGTGGTTTACTAACTCACGAACACTAGCAGGGACCATACCTACACGGTATTCATGGTTTTTTATTTCTTTAGGTACACCGATAATCATAATATTGCCTTAATAGAACGGGATAAAATTTTTCACTATTATATTCATGTACTGGCAGTGTGTCTCACCTTTTTTAATCGGTATTCTAGTGATATAATCTGAAAACACCGTTTAAACAGTACAAAAAACTAGTCGTTATTATGCATGAGTTATTAGACCGTATTGACCGTAAGATTTTAATAGAGCTACAGCACGATGGCCGAGTGTCTAATGTTGAATTAGCTCGACGTGTGGGGCTCAGTGCAACGCCCTGTTTAGAGCGTGTAAAAAAGCTCGAACGCGAAGGTTACATCGTCGGTTATAAAGCCGTGGTTGACCCTGCTAAACTTGGGCAAGGTTTGTCGGTGTACGTCGAAGTGACAATCACTAAAACATCACCTGATGTGTTTGATGAATTTAGTGCTGCAGTTAAAAAGCATGATGAAATTATCGAATGCCATTTAGTCTCGGGTAACTTTGACTTTTTACTAAAAACCCGCGTAAATGATATGTCTGAATATCGTGGTGTATTAGGGGATATTCTGCTCAAGCTACCGAACGTTAGTGAAAGCCGTACCTATGTTGTTATGGAAGAAGTAAAAGGCGAGCAAGGGGTGATTATTCGCCCATATATCGGCTGAATTATGCGCCATTTTTTAGTAACTACTTAAGTTGTATTATTGATACATGCGCGATTAATAAAAACCTGTTCATAATCAGGCCATCATGGTTAAGATAAAGTGCAACAAAAAGTATTTCCTGCTAAGGTATTCCATTGCTAAGAATGAGTACAAAGAAGTACAAAGAAAAATGAGGAATAGCGAGTTATGCGCCTAAACGGTGTACAAAGACTATTAGAAACCGGTTTAATAATTAGCACCTTTGCCGCAATATTTATATTGTGTGCGCTGGTAAGCTTTGATCCTGCTGATCCGAGTTGGTCGCAAACAGGTTATGACAATGTAAGAAACATAACTGGAGCTGCAGGTGCGTGGATCGCCGATATTTTATTGCTGACATTTGGCTGGTTAGCTTATTTTGTGCCAGCTGCACTACAAATATTTGGCTACTTATTATTTAAGCAACCTCATAGAATATTTCAACTCGACTATACAACGTTATCGCTTAGAGTGATTGGTTTTGCATTATTTATCACTTCAGCAACGGCTATCAGTAGTATTAATTTTGATGATATTTATAATTTTTCATCCGGTGGGGTAGTCGGTGATGTGATAGCTTCAGCGATGATGCCTGCATTTAACTTTACCGGTACCTCGATTTTATTATTATGTTTCTTTTTTGCTGGATTAACATTATTAACAGGCGTGTCGTGGGTGCAATGTGTCGATTTTATTGGCGATTTGATCATGCGAGGTTATCGTTTTATTGCCCATCACTTAAAAGCATGGTTACAACGCGAACGCACTGCAAATACTGAAGTTGTAATTGAACAAGACCCTGTTAATGAGCAACAGACACGTAAAGAAACACCCGCCATTCGCTTTTCAGAACCAAAAGTGGATAGTGATAGTGCGGTGTCAAATCAAGACTCTCATCCTGCATTTGATGATTTGGATGACATTCTGGATCAAGAAATTAATTTTAGCGCCATTGATGATGAACCAATGGACACTGCGGCTGCCTTAAATGCGCTTGATCAAAGCCATGTTACTGAGCCTGAAAAACCAGTTACTACTGTGGTTTCGCCAGCAAGACCAATGCCAAAACCAAAGAGTACCTATCAGCCTCCACCTACCGCAAAAGAAAAGTTTGAGCAGCTACTCGAAGAAAAGCCGCCAAGTACGCCATTGCCTACGCTTGATTTGTTAGATAGACCTGATAAAGCCAAAAACCCAATTTCACCAGAAGAGCTTGAAGCTGTATCGAGGTTAGTTGAAACTAAACTCCTTGATTTTAACGTTCAAGCTACGGTTGTTGCCGTATACCCTGGACCTGTTGTAACCCGTTTTGAGCTTGATTTAGCGCCGGGTATTAAAGTTTCTAAAATTACTGGTCTTGCTAAAGATTTAGCCCGCTCGCTATCAGCGGTTAGTGTCCGAGTGGTTGAAGTTATTCCGGGTAAAACCTATGTAGGGATTGAATTACCGAATAAACACCGTGAAATAGTGCGGTTATCAGAAGTAATCGACGCACCAAAATTTGAGCAAAATCCATCGCCACTGACTATGGTCTTAGGTAAAGATATTGCCGGTGAGCCAATCTGTGCTGATTTGGGTAAAATGCCGCATTTACTGGTGGCAGGTACCACAGGTTCTGGTAAGTCAGTGGGCGTTAATGTAATGATATTAAGCTTACTGTACAAATCAGGCCCTGATGATGTGCGTATGATCATGATTGACCCGAAAATGTTGGAACTTTCTGTTTACGAAGGTATCCCACATTTACTGTGTGAAGTGGTCACCGATATGAAAGAAGCTGCCAATGCGCTGCGTTGGTGTGTAGGTGAGATGGAACGTCGTTATAAGTTAATGTCGGCGTTAGGTGTTCGTAACTTAAAAGGTTACAACCAAAAGGTATTGGATGCGAAAGAGGCGGGTTACCCGATTCTCGATCCATTATTTAAAGATACTGATGGTATGAAAGAAGGACCAGACGAGTTAGGTAAGTTACCGAGTATCGTGGTGGTGATTGACGAATTTGCTGACATGATGATGATTGTTGGTAAAAAAGTTGAAGAGCTAATTGCCCGTATTGCGCAAAAAGCCCGAGCGGCAGGTATTCATTTAATACTAGCAACACAGCGCCCATCGGTTGATGTAATTACTGGTTTAATTAAAGCGAATATCCCAACGCGAATGGCGTTTCAGGTATCAAGTAAAATTGACTCGCGTACCATCTTAGATCAACAAGGCGCAGAAAACCTGCTAGGTATGGGTGATATGCTCTATTTACCGCCGGGCACCAGCGTACCGATACGTGTACATGGCGCGTTTGTTGATGACCATGAAGTACATGCGGTGGTGAATGACTGGAAAGCACGTGCAAAACCAAATTATATAGACGAAATTTTAAATGGTGACGCCACTGAGGATATTTTATTGCCAGGCGAAGCCAGTGAAAACGCGGATGAAGAATCAGATCCGCTTTATGATGAAGCCGTGTCATTTGTTGTTGAAACAGGCAAAGTGTCAGTTTCAAGTGTGCAGCGAAAATTACGTGTTGGTTACAACCGTGCCGCACGTTTAGTTGAACAAATGGAAACATCGGGTATTGTAAGCGCACCAGGTCATAACGGTGCCCGTGATGTATTAGTGCCCAATGGTGGAGCAAATTAAATGAAACAAATTAAATATTTAGCCTTAGCAATTAGCTGTTTTTTATCAGCATCAGTATTTGCAAGTGACAGTGCAACGGATGACAGCCAAGCATTACAAGATAAACTGGCCGGTTTAAAGAGTTTTCAAGCGCAATTTGCGCAGCAAGTTAATGACGACCAAGGCCAATCAATTATGCAAGGTGAAGGTACTATCGCCTTGCAACAGCCAATGATGATCCGTTGGCAACAAGCGAGCCCTGATGACACGTTATTTGTATCAAATGGCGATAAAACCTATTACTTCGACAGCTTTGCTGAGCAAGTAACGATTATGAATACTCACAGTTTGATTGATTCAACACCGTTTGTATTACTTACCTCCAAAGATCCGGCGCAATGGCAAAAGTACCAAGTACACGCCACGGATACTGGGTTCAGTGTTACACCTAATAAAGGCGTTGAAAGCCAAGTTGAACAGCTGGATATTGTGTTTGCAGCAGATAAAGTTGGCTTAGCATCATTACTGGTTAAAGACAGCTCAGGGCAATCATCTACGTTTACTTTTAGCGACACTAAAGTAAATCAAAGCCTTGCTACTTCAACCTTTGAGTTTAGTATTCCAGAAGGCGTTGAAATAGACGATCAAAGTCAAGGTGAGTAATTTAGGCTTTAATTTTGGCCCCGATGTGCGCCCACTTGCGGCGCGCATGCGACCAACCAGTTTAGATCAGTATATTGGCCAGCAACATCTATTAAGCCGAGATAAGCCTCTCTATCAAGCTATTTTAGCAGGGCGTTGCCACAGTCTTATTTTGTGGGGGCCGCCGGGCGTTGGTAAAACGACCTTAGCGCAAATTATTGCCAACCATGCCGATGCGGCGCTGATTCAAATGTCGGCGGTAACGGCAGGCATTAAAGACATTCGTGATGCGGTGAGTGAAGCGCGTACTAACCTTGAAGGTCTTGGCCAACGTACCTTACTGTTTGTTGACGAAGTACATCGTTTTAATAAATCTCAGCAAGATGCGTTTTTACCACATATAGAGGATGGTACCTTTATTTTTGTTGGTGCCACCACCGAGAATCCCTCGTTTGCACTAAACAATGCGATTTTATCGCGAGCACGAGTATATGTCCTTAAATC
This sequence comes from Pseudoalteromonas sp. SG41-2, assembly GCF_014164535.1. Lineage (NCBI taxonomy): Bacteria > Pseudomonadati > Pseudomonadota > Gammaproteobacteria > Alteromonadales > Pseudoalteromonadaceae > Pseudoalteromonas > Pseudoalteromonas sp. SG41-2. The sequence continues at coordinate 23,032 of NZ_JACJFK010000029.1, forward strand.
ACTGCAAGACACTGATTTGCATCTTGTTATTGAGCGAGCGCTTGCAAGCGATGATGAACTGAAAAATAAAACGGTGGTACTTGCACAAAATGCTAAACAAGCGTTGTGCCAAGCCAGTGATGGCGATGCTCGTAAAGTGCTTAATTTACTTGAGCAGGCGATTGATTTAACCGTAGAGCAAAACGGCCAATACTTAGTTGATGAGCACGTACTCAGTCAAGTATTGCCAACGCATTTAGCCAAGTATGACAAAGGGGGGGATGAATTTTACGATTTGATCTCAGCCTTTCATAAGTCAGTTCGAGGTAGCTCCCCAGATGGTGCTTTGTATTGGTATTGTCGTATTTTAGCCGGTGGCGGCGATCCGCTGTATGTTGCAAGGCGGTTACTCGCCATCGCCACTGAAGATATTGGTAATGCTGATCCGCGTGCCATGGAAGTAGCCCTCAATGCATGGGATATATTTCAGCGAGTTGGACCAAGTGAAGGCGAGCGTGCAATTGCACAAGCTACGATTTACCTTGCTAGCGCACCGAAGAGTAATGCGGTGTACGCGGCGTTTAATCAAGCCAAAGCGGATGCGCAGAACGAGCCAAGTTACCCGGTGCCAGAGCATTTACGTAATGCACCAACCAACTTAATGAAAGACTTAGGCTATGGTGCTGAATATCGCTATGCGCACAATGAAGAAGGTGCCTATGCTGCAGGAGAAAAGTACTTTCCAGAGCAGATAGCCGATAAGCAATATTACTTTCCAACGGATCGTGGCTTAGAACAAAAAATAAAGCAAAAGCTCGACTATTTAAAAGAGCGCGATCATCACAGTGACATAAAACGCTATGACAAGCCTTAAGATATATCTCATGATTGCCGCAGGAGGAGCCTCAGGTGCCTGTTTACGGTTTTTTATTAGTGAAACCATGCTAAAACTACTTGGTAGGGGATTCCCTTTTGGCACGTTGACGGTTAATATTCTTGGTTCATTGTTGATGGGCGTATTATACGGTTTGATAGAGCGCGAAATTATCACCGTTAGCCCCGCTAAAACCCTTATAGGGATTGGCTTTCTAGGTGCTTTGACCACCTTCTCGACATTTTCAATGGATTCGTTGTTGTTATTACAACAAGGTCACTTTTTTAAAATGGCCCTCAATATCACCTTAAATGTGGTGGTGTGTATTTTTATGGCTTGGCTGGGCCTTCAGCTGGTAATGCAAAAAGGTTAAAAACTAACATGTTAGATTCTAAATTATTACGTCAAGATCTCGAGCAAACAGCTGCGCGTCTAGCAGCACGTGGTTACGAGCTAGATACTGCGACTGTCAGCGCACTTGAAGAAAAACGCAAAACATTACAAGTAAAAACACAAGAATTACAAAGTGAGCGTAACAGCAGCTCCAAAGCGATTGGCCAAGCTAAAGCTAAAGGCGAAGATGCACAACCATTGTTAGATGCAGTAAGCAACTTAGGCGCGCAACTTGATAGTGTTAAAGCTGAGCAAGACGCTATTTTAGAAGAGCTCAAGCAAATTTCTTTAGCTATCCCCAATTTACCTGATGAATCAGTACCAGCGGGCGCTGACGAATCTGACAACGTTGAGATTTCAACCTGGGGCGAGCCTAAAAAGTACGATTTTGCAGTAAAAGATCATGTAGACTTAGGACAAGATTTAAACGGCCTTGATTTTGAAATGGGCGTTAAAATTACCGGTTCACGCTTTACTGTAATGCGCGGCGCAATGGCCCGCATGCACCGTGCACTAGTGCAATTTATGCTAGACACGCATACAGATAAAAACGGTTATACAGAAATGTACGTACCGTATTTAGTAAACCGCGACAGTTTATACGGTACAGGCCAATTACCTAAGTTTGCAGAAGACTTATTCCACACTAAAGGTCTTGTAAACGATGACGGTGAAGAACAAGAAGGTTTTAGCTTAATTCCTACTGCAGAAGTACCATTGACAAACAGCGCGCGTGACGAAATTTACGACGAAAAAGATTTACCAATTCGTTTAACTGCCCACACTCCGTGTTTTAGAAGTGAAGCTGGCAGTTATGGCCGTGATACTCGTGGCCTTATTCGTCAGCACCAGTTCGATAAAGTTGAGCTAGTACAGCTGGTAAAACCAGAAGATTCAATGCAAGCATTGGAAGAGCTAACAGGTCACGCAGAGCAAATATTACAAGCGCTAGAGCTACCATACCGTAAAGTAATTTTATGTATGGGTGACATGGGCTTTGGCTCAGCAAAAACCTACGATTTAGAAGTATGGTTACCAGCGCAAGATACCTACCGTGAAATCTCATCATGTTCAAACATGGTTGATTTCCAAGCGCGCCGTATGCAAGCACGTTTTCGTCGCGCGGGTGAGAAGAAGCCAGAGTTACTGCATACACTCAATGGCTCAGGCCTAGCAGTAGGACGTACTTTAGTGGCTATCTTAGAAAACTACCAACAAGCGGATGGTTCAGTAGTCGTGCCTGAAGTACTTCGTTCATATATGAACGGCCTTGAAGTAATTAAATAAGCTTTAGAGCTGTAAGCTTTAAGAAGAGAAGCCGCTGTTTGTAATGAACAGTGGCTTTTTTGTAAGTTCAATTTATAGGTGCAAGGTTAAAGGCGAGCGAAAAAGTTAGTTAACTTGAACTTTGGTTAAGAGATTTACTCAGATACTTATTAAAAGTATTAATATTATTTTTATTCTCCTAAGCTCAGGTTAGTTATCTAGGGTGATTAAAAATCATTTAAAAGAGTAACGTAAAATGCGTTTTAATACCGACGTATATTGCTTAAAAAATCCACCTGTGTTGTAAGCAATACCATGTTTTTTTAGTACGGCTTGCACCTTAGGAGCAACTTCTTGATAGCGCGATGATGGCATGTCAGGAAATAAATGGTGCTCTATTTGACAGCTCAAATGCCCCGTTAATATATGAAACCAATTAGCGCCGTTAATATTTTATGAACCTAAAACTTGGCGATAATACCACTGACCTTGAGTTTCATTTACGCAGTCTTGCTCGTTAAAGGTTTTAGTTTCTTCGGTAAAGTGACCACAAAAGATGATGGTTGATGTCCACAAATTACGAATTAAATTAGCAAGAAAATTACCAGCTAAAACCCACAAAAATAATGGACCAGCTAATAGCGGGAATAACGCGTAATCTTTAGTTAACTGGCGCGCACCTTTACTAAAAAAGCGTCGTTTTAACATCGCGTGAGACACGTCAGTTTCGCGGCTTTCTTTCTTTTTACCCATAAATACACGCTCAGCTGCCAGCTCATGGTATGACACACCCCATTGAAACAATACAGTTAAGTTTATATAGGTAATAAACTGCCATATATTTTTCAAACGCCATTTAAAGTCATTACTCAAGCGTAGCAAACCATACCCAAAGTCACGGTCTTTACCAATAATATTGGTGTAGGTATGATGCTCAAAGTTATGCACGCGGTGCCAGCTTTGGCCATCACATGCTATGTCCCATTCATAGTGTTGGGAGTTAAGTTGTTTGTCGTTCATCCAGTCGTATTGGCCATGCATGACATTGTGACCAATTTCCATATTATCAAGGATTTTAGCTAATGCGAGTAGCAATACTCCCGCAACCCATAGCAATGGTTGAATAAACCCAAGCATTAATAGAATACGTCCGCTCCATTCACATAGGCGCTGTTTACGTACAATAGAGCGAATATAGTCGGCATCTTTTTGACCCACTTTATCAAGCGTCTGCATTTTTATAGCATCTAATTCGCTTGCTAGTTGCTCATAGTTAATAGTTTTCATAATTGTAACTCCAAATCACTAACAGGTTGGCTGACACACAGTTGAATGAGCTGTTCGCCGTTATCTGATAGTTCACCAGTTTTTAAATTACGTACCACGCCAGACTTTTTAATACATTGACACTGATGACAAATTCCAATGCCACAGCCGTGTTTTACTGGCAGCTGTTTTGCTTCAAACTGTGTTAGTAGCACATCAGTATTTGTTACAACATGTGCATGGTTATTAATTTTAACATTAAGTTGGCCTGCGTTATGGGTGCTTGGCAGGGCTAAACCGAAAGCTTCTTGGTTATAATTTAATGCGTGTTTTTTAGCAAAATCACTGACCGTTTGCATAAAGGTTAAAGGACCACAACAATAAACATCAGGTTTTTCTGCGAGGTTAATATGGCTGGTAATCTGATTTGATTGTTCGCGGGTTAATAATAAAAATGAAAAGTGCTTAAATCGCAGAGCCAATTCGCTAAGTTCATCAACACATTGATGTTCAGACGTTTTTGCGTAATACACTAATATGACATTGGTGGATATTTGGCCAAGATGTTCGTCAAGCATAGCGAGTATTGGCGTGATACCAGAACCTCCCGCGATAAAAGTGACTGGTGCGCCAGTGTTTTTAAATATAAATTCACCACTTGGCGCGGTGATACTACACCACGAACCAGCTTGCAGTGTTTCTTTAAGTAAACCAGTAAAGCGCCCGAGTGCATTTGTTTTAATTAGTAAGCGCACAAGCCCAGTGTTTTTAAATTGTTGAGCGCTTGAAGCAATAGTAAAAACACGCGTTAATAACCGCCCATTTATTTCAACTGTTAAGCTAATATGCTGTCCAGCAATGTGAACAGGCCATTGTTTACTTGGCTTAAGTTGAATACTTAAATATTCACCCTTGTGTGATTCTGTATGGATCACTTGTGCTCTAAATTTGCCTGCACGCCATGCAGGTTTAAATACCTGCATAATTGGTTCTATATAACCTGCAAAACTTTGATGGTGTAAAAACCATTTTGAAAATTGGTCTAATGCCTGCGTAAACATCGTCATTACATCTCTTTCTAAACCGAGTGCTTATTGGCCTGTGTTTTCTTTATTTAAGGGTAAGCACTGCAATAATTACTTTAATAATTTGAGCGTACACCTGTAAGTTCAAATTTCAGCGCACAAGTGTACCTTGAAATTTTTGATTTTCAATACGTATAGAGTAATTATTCTATTGTTTTTATTTGTAACTTACGTAAGGCACGTTAAATTGCGGAATATAAAATGATAAGCATAGAATTATTTAAAGCTTCAACTATCTGATTTTTAGTATTTATATTTCATGTGGTTATAGAGGCACTTTTAGGCTGCAAACTTATCAACCTGCAATGGTAACCAAATAATCATAATGTTAAAGCGAGCCATGAATATCTGTTGCATTCAACCTTTTTTCACCTTGTGATTATTTTTCAAAATGGTTTAATACGGCTAACCATATTCCTTTAATAAAGCTTTGGTTATTTGGACTTTTTAGGTTTACGCGACAGCAAATCACACGAGTAATTATTGAAGTTGAAAAAGACTAAGTAATTGAATAAAAATAGTAATTAGACTATGGTTGATATATTAATAATAAATAAAAATGAGCAATTCTATAGGCTCCTTTTGTATCTACAAGGATTGAGTAAGTGCCTAAGTCAGTATCAATTACAATCAGTGATGAGTTTTCCAGAATCAAATTACTAAAAAATAGAACGCCAGAAACATCTGAAGAAGAAGCAAAAAATGCATTTGCTCTTTTATCTGAATATAGAGATGGTGGAGTATACATAGCAAATTATTCTGGGTCGAGTGAGTGGGAAAGGCACCCAATAGGTGACGAGTTCGTTCAGGTTCTCGGTGGTGAAACGACCTTGATTCTTTTAGACGGGGAAATCGAGCAGCGCAATACATTATTTTCAGGTCAAATGTTGGTAATTCCAAAGGGGGTTTGGCATCGTTTTGAATCACCTAATGGCGTTAAAGTAATGACTATAACACCACAACCTACCGAACACAGTTTAGAGTTGCCAGTTGGTATGTAATGACGGTGTTATTGATGTCGAGTATTTACAATAAATCCCGAACTGTCGGTATTTCATTTGTCTTACTGCCAACTGTTTGGTGGAATAACGTGAGACCTGCCTCACAATTAACTGCTGAGACAAGGTGTGATTTATCAGCAATGTGTTTACTTGCTCCGTGAATAGTTTTGCCATCGAAGGCAATGATAGGATGGGCTGATTTAACGCGGTTTTGATTGACCCAGCTGTACATCGGCAGTAGTAATAAGTCAGTATCAACAGCTCTAAAAATCCGAGCAATACTATGTCGAGTGGGTATATCATTTTCGAAAGAGCGAAATCCCCTTAACTGATCAAGCTTACTATCACCATATACATCAATGTTTTACCAGTTTCCCCCCCCGATTTGACGGCAGTAATAATCAGAAAAAGCACATCAAATAAATTATTATGCTGATTTATATGTGAACGATTGTCTTTGACGAGCTCTAAATGTGAGAAGAGTGACATAGTAAGTTTAAGATAATGAAATTTATGTATTAGGTCATAAATAGTGTTTATTTACAAAGTGTGATCCCCGCATGACTCAATAGGTGAGTTATGCGTTAGCAGAAGGACTTGCCTCGTGAATATTTATTCATGTTTTATTAATCATATAAATGTATAATCCAATTAAGAAATTTCAAATTATATTTTGACTTTTCTTAACCGCTCACTGCATTATTGAAATAATGATTACATTTAAGAAGGAATATGAGTAGTCATGGATAACTATATCAACAATATCGTTTTAGCATCTCCTAAGCAGTTATTAGAACGCTTTCAACAAAGTAAAACTGACTATGACACAGAATTTCACATTATAGTCGCTGACAGGTACAATAATCGCTATTCTGGTTTCTTTATAAAATATGACCCTGAAATTAAAATGGTATTGCTAACTGATAAAGAGCGTGAAATTTCTTTTATTGATACAGATAGTATTGTAAATATTTCTATTTATGATTTCGCAAAGCATGAGCGCTTTTTATTAGGCCAAGAACCGATTAAACTAGTATCTCCATTTAAAGCAGATGATATTGAAACGTCTGTAACTTTAATTAAGTCTGCGCTTAATAACACTCATGGGCTTGACTTTAATTTCACTATTGATGAAGTGTCAGCTGAAAACACTGACAAAATTAAAGCTATTCTAGAAGTGCTTGGTGATACTCTTATGGCTGTTGCTAATGATGACTTCAGTAAAGAATATATTAGTCAAATAACCGATTTTTATATTAAAAATGAGCCAAGAGATGGCGTTCGCTTTAAAAAAACGAATTCTACAATTTTGGTGAGATTCAATTTTGAAGGTGAGCTTCCGGCTGAACTTCAAACAAAAATTGAAAACGGAATAAACAACGTATTCTGATTTATTCAAATTTTTATGTGTACTTTTCAACTCAAAATAAGGAATGATAATGGGACTTAAAGAGAAAAAAGCAGCAAGAGATTTCCAAGAAAACAACCTAGAAGATCTAAAGAAAAAAGTTTTTGATGCTGCAAAATTTGAATTTGAAATAGAAATTGATTGGGATAGTTTGTCAGTTGATAATTATGCTCATCTTTATAGTCAGACTTGGACTCAAATTTACTTCGAGCCAATGATTATTGCGTTCAGCAAAATGTGTGCTGATAGCTTTTCTCAAGAAGCAATTCAAGACGATTTGAAAAAAGTTGTTATTCAAAATATTGGTGATATCAGCAATGCCAATAAATACTCTTCATATAGCAATGGCGTGTTGACATTAAACCATTCATCAATTGCCAATGCAGAAAACCAAATTGAAGATCGCGCAAAAGCTCTACAAGATACTGTAGAAAATGCTCTTTAATTAAAAGTAAGCCATGTGCATAATGATTTATTAGTTTATGTGCATGGTTTTTTTAGCGAAAACACCTCAGTAAATATATTCTCATCAAATTACCCGTGCATTTTATGATGCTATAGTCTGTTCTTAGAACACAAAGGTTGTTTAACTATTTGCATAGGAAACGGCGATAAAATATGGTGACATTTTAAATCTATTAACCTTGTAATGGTCAAAATATTAGAAGCTTTGAAAGCTGAAAATACTAATTGATATGGTTTTTCTGTAATTTTAAATCCAAAGCTGAATAGGCGAATAATTTTTGATGATTATAATTAAGTATTTTATTTGTTGTGGTTCATTAGAAATACCTTTAATTAGTGCCGATTAAATGGCCTCTGCAGAGCTTTCAAGTACTGACATTATGTTCCTGTGATGGGATAGATAACGATCGGAATATACAAAAACAAGAGAACAGGTATTTCTTTTTCCTTCACACCTGTAAAATATAATAATCCTCATTTCTAATGCGGTGGCAACCAAAATGATATGGAAAAATATATTTTTTCCCGCATTAAATCAGTTAAAGAAAAACCTTGTCATCTCAACAGCACACTGATTGAATAATCTGCTTACTTTGGCGATATCAACATGAGCTTTGCATCTTTCCCGTCGGTTAACACCGCGATATTACCCTCGGCTGTAACAAATACATCCCGCAAACGTCCAGTTACCTCTGGTAAAACATGAGTCTGGGTAAATTCACCATTCGCTAAATTAACGCTGTAGAGCTTTTTATCGACCAGCGTAGTGATTAGCACATGCTGTTGTAGTGAGGGAAAAGCTAAATGCTTTGAGCCATAATAAGCCATGCCAGAAGGGGCGATTGAGGGCGTCCAATCAACCGTTGGTTTAGCCATTCCAGGGTATTCTCTAAACGGTGAAATACGTGCTTGTGAGTAATCATCTCCGTTGGTGATCACCGGCCAGCCGTAATTGGTGCTTGGGGTTAAATAGTTTAGTTCGTCGCCGCCTGCGGGGCCGTGTTCGTGGCTAACAATTTGCTGTGTATCGTAATCATAAACCAAGCCTTGCAAGTTACGGTGCCCGAGTGAGTACACAGCATGAGCAGCAGGATTTTTGTGATTAATAAATGGGTTATCGTTTGGTATCGTGCCGTTTAAGTTTATGCGTAATGTTTTGCCAAGTTGACTGGTCATAACCTGTGCTTGCTCACGGTAGTCAAAGCCATCGCCACTTGAAAATAATAAGGTATTATCGGGTAGGACAAGAGCGCGGCCAGAGTAATGCTGCGGTGTGTCTTTATCTGTGGCAACTTTATAAATAATTTTTGGCGTTGAAAATTGCGCACCATCAAACGTAGCTTTGGCAATAACTAGCCTGTTTGCATCAAGCTCACCTTGAGCGTAAGTGAATATAATTTCTTTTGATTCACTGTAATTTGGCGAAAGCACTATATCGAGTAGGCCGCCTTGGCCTGCAACGTATAAGCCCTCGAAATCTAGTTTAACTCGGGTTTGTTGGTTGTTTTTAATGATAACAATATGACCATCACGTTCTGTGACTAACCAGGTATTGTTTGGGAGTTTAACCATGCTCCACGGTGAATTGAGTCCCGTTGCTAAGGTATCAGCAGTGTATTGCTGTTTTGGTAACTCGGCACTGGCGTTACAAGAAAACGCTAAAAGCGAGAGTAGAGTAATACAACGTAGAGATTGTTTACCCTGCAAGCCTTTGCTACTGTAAGAAAAAAGTTTCATTTTAAGTTGAGATAACCATGTCGTTTTTAACACGTATACTCCCTTCATTTTTAGTTTCTTGGTTACTTACATTTACACTCGCTAGCTTGTTTCATAGTCAATACGTTGTCAATCAATTAGTTAATGTGGGTGTTGTGGTGGGCTTTAATGACCGTGTTAACTTAACCCTTGAAGATTGGCTCGGCTTGCTACCGACCTATGGCGCTATTATTGCTATTGCACTTGCCATCGCGTTTTTGGTTACCTGGCTTATTGCTAAAAAAGTTAAAAAACAAGGTGCGCAATTATTTGTAATTGCGGGTATTGTGGCGTTTGCTACGGCTTTAATTGCTATTGAGTCAATTATGAATATTACTATTATAGCGGGCGCAAGAGGCTGGGGTTTTTATATGCAGCTGCTTGCAGGGGCTGTAGGGGGTTATGTTTTTGCTAAGTTGAGCAATGGTTGTCATAGTAAAAATGAACTCATCTAGTTTTACACAGAGATAATCATTAAGGTTTTTAATTATTCTTTAAGATTTGATGCACAGCGGATGCAAAGCTATAGAAATAACCTGAGGCCTCACCTTTGTAGCTTTTCAATTAATTGAGGCTTGAACTTGTTGGTTGGTATTGTCCTTGTTGCATAAAATCTTCTAAAAACCATGCAGCAAACTCATGTCGGCCTTCTACATCGGCTTTGCTGTAAATATCGGACGCTTGTTGACGAACGGTTTTTTCTTTTGTGCTTCTTAGTGCGCTTATTTCTTTAAAGCTTAAGCCTTTAAGTAACAACATCGCGACTTCTTGCTCACTGCGGGTCAATGTCCACTGTGAAAATTGGGTTTGAATAACACCACTGTATTCATGGCGCGCATCCATCATTGCCTGTGATATGTTTTTAAGTTCTTTCTTTCAATGCACTAATTCTTGTTTCAGCGCATTAATATTGGCAGTACGCGCACGAATATCGCTAATTAAGTAAATAGCACAGGCTGCAGAAATGACGACGATTAAGCCCTCAGAAAAAATATGCCACTGCGGCACCCCTAAATGTATATCCGTTAGTACATCAAAAAAGTTTAGCACCATTATTATTAACAGGGTGGCTGCTATTAACTTGTCTCTCATTAAAACCTCTATTATCAATGCTTTATAAATACAATGGACAAATGTACCATAGCGTAAATTTCGCTTTTTTTGGGTACGTTAAGGCGTTTGCCTGATGATTTAACAGCATAAAAAAGTCATGGTTGATTCTATAAAATTAATCAAATGTGAACAAACGAAATGCTGTTAAATTCTACAAAAAAAATGCGTCATTTTTTGCGTATTCAATATACGTTATTTTTTTTCTCTACGGTGGCTTTATTAACTTTTAATCCTGTGTTTGCTTCGCAAAATTTAGCACCTGTAGGGCTTTCTTCACTCAGTGGTTTTGATGTTGAGTTTGCGCCGATTCAAAAAACAGAGTTTATTAACGGGCAAAGTTTAATTGGTGAAGTCAATTTCAAACCCGGGGTCAATTATACGGTGCTGTTTGCGTTTGATGTACAGCAGGTTCGTTACTTATACCCTAACGGCAGTATGGTGGAAAAAGGCGCCACTATCGCAAGCGTTGAGGGCAGTGATGTACACCATTTTTTAGATGCCTATCAATCAGCAAAAGATATGCTCGCTATTGCTAAAAGCCATTACGACATAAACCAACAGCACTTAAAAAACAAAATAATAAGAAGCTCTGAATGGGTTGAAATCACAAAAAGTTATTTTGAAGCCAAGCTAAACTTTGAACATATGCAACATCAAATGGCATTTTTAAACATTGATGAAAACGTGACCTTAGTGAGTCCAAAAACGGGCATTTTAAAACTCACCAATGAGTCGGGAAACCGTGTGATGGGTGACACCGCGTTTGATATTATCGATGCAAGTAGTATTCGCGTTAAGATTAAAGTCCCTCTTAGTTTTACCAACACGTTAGCGCATTTTAAGCTGTCACAACATTGCAGCTTAAATATTGAGAGCTATGACAGTATTGCAGATAAATACCATCAAATTGTGTGGGCGACACCAAGCTCAAATGAGTGCCAGCTGACACTGGGGCAAACCATCAAAGTCACACCGGTAAATAAATTAACGGGCTTTAAAATAGCAAAGTCAGCGGTGTTTGAATTTGAAGATGTTAATTACATTGCTTTGAAGTCTGGCGATAACCTTGAGTTACTACCGATTGAGCTCAAAGGTTCACAAGGCAAAGACTATGTATTTACTGCCAATAAAAACCTAGATGATCAGCAGGTACTAATAAGCTCGGTAAGTGCGCTACAAGGTATGTTGCTTCACTTAGGGAGAGAGTAAATGTTAAACCAGCTTATTAAATTTTCACTTACTCAGCGTTTGTTTGTTAGTATTTTTGTTATTGTTGCTATGGCCATTGGCGCTAAATCTTGGTTAAGTATTCCGGTGGATGCTTTTCCAGAAATATCACCCACTCAAGTTAAAATAGTTTACAAATTACCCTGCATGAACGCCCTTGAAATAGAATCGCAAGTAACACGGGTGATTGAAACCGAATTACTGGGTATTCCGTCACAGCAAATGCTGCGCTCTACCACTAAGTATTCTATTACTGATATTACCATTGACTTTGAAGAGGGCACCGACATTTATTGGGCCCGTCAGCAAGTTAATGAGCGTTTATTAAATATTTTACCCACCTTGCCCTAATATTAGTGGCGGCATGGCGCCAATGAGCACGCCTTTGAGCGAGGTGTTCATGTTTACCATAGAAAGTACTCACTTATCGCTGATTGAAAAAAGAGAGCTTTTAGATTGGCAAATTCGTCCATTACTGCGCACTGTAACCGGCGTTGCTGATGTAAATAGCCTTGGCGGCTTTTCAAAAACCTATGAAATACTTCCCAATACTTTATTGATGCAACAGCATCAAGTCAGCTTTGATGAAATGAAGTTAGCAATCACGCAAACGAATCAAAACGGTGGCATAGGGCGCTTAGAAAAAGGCAACGACACCTTAATTTTGCGCACTGAGGGTAAATACACCGATATAACCGCCATTGAAAATACCGTGATTAAGTCCACTCAAAATAAGGTTATTCGGTTAAGTGATATTGCCACGGTACACGTTGGCAGTTTAACCCGTTATGGCGCAGTCACTAAAAACAGTGAAGAGGCGGTACAAGGGCTTATAATTGCGCTTAAAAATAGTAATACAGCGCAAGTTGTTGAAGATGTAAAAGATAAACTTCGCACCATTGAAGCGTCATTACCGCAAGGCACAAAAATTAATGTGTTTTACGACCGTTCTAACTTAATAAATACCGCAATTAGCACCATTACCAGCGCACTAGGCCAAGCGATTATTTTAGTGATAGTGCTACTTGCCTTGTTTTTAGGTGATATTCGCTCTTCATTGGTGGTGTCTTTGTCTTTACCTATGTCGGCATTGCTGACATTTATAATGATGAAGCAGTTTGATTTATCGGCTAATTTAATGAGTTTAGGTGGCTTAGTGATTGCCACTGGTATGCTGGTGGACTCATCGGTAGTTATTGTTGAAAACATAGTGAATCGGTTGGCTAATAATCAGCACCTCCCTCGGCTGCATGTTATTTATCGCGCCTGTAAAGAAGTCGCGGCGCCAGTGTTCTCAGGCACAATCATTATAATTATCGTGTTTTCACCGCTATTAATGCTAACAGGGTTAGAAGGCAAGTTATTTACCCCAGTGGCGCTCACTATCGTGTTTGCCATGCTTAGTGCGCTGTTGTTGTCGTTAACGGTTATTCCAATTTTAGCCTCATTGTTATTAAAAAATGAACCCGTAACCCAGCCTAAAATGGTCACATTATTACAAGGTTTTTATACTAAAACACTTGCCCGTGCAATTAAAAAGCCGGTGGCTATTAGTGTTATATCGGTCGCTGTTTTAGTGCTCAGTGGGGTGTTATTTCAGGGGCTTGGCAAAAGCTTTATGCCCGTTTTAGATGAAGGCGACATTATTGTGCAACTGGAAAAATCGCCGAGTATTTCCTTGCAAGCCTCGCTGGATATCGATAAACAAATTGAAGCCACACTGTTAAAAAACACCCCAGAAATCGTACAAATTGTTGCCCGTACCGGCTCCGATGAACTCGGGCTTGATCCTATGGGGTTAAACGAAACCGATGTATTTATGGAATTAGCGCCAAAAGATACGTGGCGTTTTGACTCCAAAGCGCTGCTAATCGAGGATATTCGACAAACACTTGCGCAATTTCCAGGGGTAAATATTGGCTTTACTCAGCCAATACAAATGCGGGTATCAGAAATGCTCACCGGTGGCACCGGTGATATTTCGATTAAAGTATTCGGTAATGACATTGCGACACTTGCCTCATTAGCTGAAAAAGTCACTGCACTTGCCACTAATATTGACGGCGCAAGTGATGTGCAAATGGCGCTTATTGAAGGGGGTAAATACGTAAATATTAAACTTATTCCTGAGGTTGCCAGTCAGTTTGGTTTAACCACCGAAGGATTAAGCGATTATTTAAAGTCGCAATTAGAAGGCCTACAGGTATCGGTACTGCAAGAAGGAAACCGCGTGATCCCTATTGTGTTTAATGCACAAAAAGGCGAAAGCGCAGCACACTTTGAGTTATCGTCAATGAGCGCATTAAAACAAAAGTTAATTTTAATGCCCGACAACAGCCTACTGCCACTTGAAGAGGTTGCTAATATTAGCTTTAAAACGGGGCCATTGTTAATAGAGCGAGAAAAAGCAAAGCGCTTTGCGTCTGTAAGCGTTAATGTGGATAACCGCGATGTGGTTAGTTATGTGAATGAACTGGAAGCTAAAATTAATAGCAGCATAAAATTACCCAGTGGTTTTACCTTGTCGTTTGGTGGCGAATTTGAAAGCCAGCAACGTGCAACACAAAACTTGCTGGTGCTTATTCCGGTGGCATTAATACTGATTTTCATTATTTTATTTACCACGTTTAAATCGTTATCTAAATCAACGCTGATAATTGCTAATATTCCGTTTGCGTTAATGGGGGGAGTGATTGCCCTATTTATTAGTAATGAATACCTGTCGGTGCCTGCATCGGTTGGTTTTGTTGCTTTACTTGGCGTAGCGGTACTCAATGGTATTGTGATGATCAGCTACTTTGAGCAAATGAAAATGTTTTCTGCCAATGTAACGCAGCGCATTTTAGATGGCGCAAGCAGACGCCTTCGCCCAGTGTTAATGACAGCCACAACCGCCATGTTTGGTTTACTGCCACTGGTATTTGCCACCGGCCCTGGCGCTGAGATTCAAAAACCATTGGCAATTGTGGTTATTGGCGGGTTAATTACCTCTACAATTACAACACTTTATTTATTACCTATCTTTTATGGTTGGTTGGAGAAAAAACATGGCTGAACAGTTACTTTTTACCCTAAATGTACCCACAAACATAAAAGATGAAGTGGTTGATATATTAATTGGCATAGAGTGCATTACCGGCTTTAAATTAAAAAACATTGAAGGCTACAGTAAAGAGCACAGTGAATTTGATATTGCCGAGCAAGTAGAAGGGCATCGCAGTTTTTATCAGTTTGAGGTGCATATATTATTAGCGCAGCTGCAAACAATTAAAACGGCATTAAGCCCTGTGTGCCAATACACCCCATTAAAATATTGGGTTACGCCTATTGTTGAAAGCGGGCACCTTAGATAGTGTAGTTAGAATTATAGGCTGTTGCTTCGAGCAGCCTCTTTTTATAACTAAATACAAAATAGCTAAAAAGAGGTCACAATATTGCTATAAGTTAATATTGTTCGAAAAAGTTATTAGTGTAGATCTAGCAACTTTACTATGCCATTGCTAAAGCGCTATTTAGCAATGCTGGCTTTTTCATTCGTGCTTAGGCTTGGTTCGCAATATGCGTTATCTACAGGCTCTAGAGTTACTTTACCTCCAGCATTTACTACTACACATTGCGTATTTTTATCTAGTTTGTGCTTTTGAATAACAGTAAAGTCACCTTCGTTAGCTGCGTATAAGTTGTACTGGTATGCGGTATTTCCGCCTTCAAACAGGGCAGTAAATAAGCCCCCGACGAGGCCGCCAATAATTGCGCCGCCTACCATTTCTTCAGTATTACCATCTAGGTTGTCAACGAAGCCGAAGCCTGCGCCTGCTGCGATGCCTGTACCTACCTCAGATGATAGCGTTACTTGCTGCATTGACCCTACAGTAGCGTAATAGCGTTTAACCATTTGATTTTGATCATTACGGTCAATGCCTTGTGATGCACAGCCGGAAAGTAATAAAAAGATGAGTAAGCTTTTTTTCATGAGATGATTCCATTTATGTTCATGTCGATAAGTTATTATCATAGCGGTCAAAATTGAAAAAATATGTGTGGGCTTTGTGTGTTGTTGTTTTAAGTTGTAAGAAAGTGTGGGTAACCTTGTTTGCGACATAGATAAGTTAATGCGTTGTTTAGGCGAGAATTCAATAATACTTTTGCTGGTATGGTTTTATTTTTATTTATGAAGAGCGGGATAGTTTTAGCAAATTAATTGAGTAGGTATGTACTTTATTACGACACACAATAGCAAACTCATGCTTGCTATTGTGTGTTGTAATTAAATAATAAATTCGTAAATTCGTAAATTCGTAAATTTTTACATTTGATTAGTTAAATAGTAAATCGTAATACAAGGTTATTGAGTTGCTCTGCTAATTTTGCAAGCTCAGTACTAGAAGCATTCGTTTGCTCCGAACCATCAGAGCTTTGAATTGATAAGTCGCGAATATAAACTAAATTTTTATCTACTTCCCTTGCAACGGTTGTTTGCTCTTCAGCAGCGCTAGCAACAGTTATATTTTGATTACTAATTTGACTTATCAAACCGGTTATTTCGCTAAATGCCGCTCCTGCATCATTTGCTATCAGCAACGTACCTTCAGCTAGTTGATTACTGTTATTCATATTCACAACAGCTTGGCTTGTCTCAGACTGAACAGTTTGAATCATTTGCTCAATTTCTTTAGTAGATTCTTGTGTTCGATGAGCAAGAGCTCTTACTTCATCAGCTACGACAGCAAAACCGCGACCACTCTCTCCAGCGCGTGCAGCTTCGATAGCGGCATTTAATGCTAACAGATTTGTTTGATCTGCTATCGCTCTAATCACATCAAGTACTGACTCTATATTTTTTATATTTGCGGCTAAGGTGGTAATACCAGCTGCTGAGTTTTGGATCTCTGAAACCAATGAACCTATTGCTTTGATGGTTTCGTTTATTTTAGCCTGGCCTAACTGTGCTTTTTCATCCGCAACCTCAGCATTGTCACTCGTAGAGTTTGCACTACGCGCAACCTCTTCAATGGCTGCTGTTAGTTCATTAACCGCCGTAGCTGCCTGCTCTAGCTGATCTCTTTGTTGGGTTGCAATTTGTGTAGACTGGTTAGTCACAACCGTTAACTGTTCAGAGGTTGTAGCCAGTTGCTGAGACGAACCACCAATTTGTGAAAGTGTTTCGCGTAATTGATTTTGCATGTCAGCTAATGCTTGAAGCATTTCACCTGCTTCATCGCTGTGAGGATCATTAATTCTTTCAGTTAAATCGCCTTTAGCCACGCGTCTTGCAACTGCAACAGCATAACGTAACGGGAGTGTTAAGCTGCGGCTGTAAAAGAAAGCAATAACACTAAGCAACACTAAAGTAATCACAATGCCACTAATAAGTGCCGCTTTTGAATTGAGGTATGTTTGCGTTGCTTCATCATTTATCTGATTAGCTTTAAGAATTTGATATTGAGATAATTTCTCTAATTCAGATATTAACAGCTCAGCAGCGGGCATAAATTTTTTACGTCGAAAAGTTAACGCTTCTTCTTCATTTTGTTGCTCATAAAGTCGAAACAACTTAGTAAATGTTGCTGTAAATTCATCATGCAAATTTATAACGTTATCGAGTTGTCTACGCGCCTCATCTGAACGAACTAAAGCTGCCATGCGTTTTTCTGCACTTTTATAGTCACGTTCTTCTTTGTCTAATTGTCGTTGTATATCATTTCGTTCTTGTTGAGTTTTAGTGTCAGAAATTTCAGTAATCAATAGCTGTGTATGCAGTGAATATCGTTCTAATTCAACCGCTGTTGTGAGTGCAGGAATTCGATGCAGGCTAATGACATCTGATATAGAGTTCAATTGTGATAATTGCATAATGGAAAATACCCCCAGAATCAGAGTAATCAAACCCAAAATCCCAAATGCCAAGGCTGAACGCATGCCTATTTTTATATTTCTGATCATTTTTTACCTATATAAATGTTTTTTATTTGTTGCAGTATTTAATAGCATGCTGCAATAACCGGGTGGATTTGTGTACTGATAACGATCAGTTCTAAATATCATTCAATGATACTTTTAAATGAGTGTGATCTAGTAATGTGGTTGTCATTGATCTATTTAAAACTCTTTAATTAGCCTAAAAAGTAACATTATACAAAAATACTTTTTTAATGCTTTGTAATTAGATTTTACGGGTTTTAGGCTCCATATAAAAATAATTAATATGAGTCGTAACAGCCATATTTAAGACATCTAAATTTGATTTTTATCAAAGTTAATTTTAATTGTACTATTATATACTATGGTTTGACGTTGTTTCTATACCTGAATTAAATATAATAATTAACTGAATAAGTTACTTTTCTAAATACATTACTGCTTACAATTTGATTGCAATTCATTACCTTTGTTAAATTAATAGTTTCTTTATTGGTTTTTATTTGATTTCTTTAACAGAATCACTGCTAAAGTAAGTTGCCCATCTATGCTATTGTTATTGCAAGAAAATTTTAGATAAGTTTCCTCAATATAAAACGGTGCATAGTATTGTGTCTGATGTGCATGTTTATTAGTGAAAATTGAACCTATAAGCTTGATTTATATGTGCAAGGTTTGCGGGGAGTTATGGAGGCAAGCCTGTAAAAAGCGGTTTTCTTAGATAAAAATTTTTTACCATTATTTACTAACAGGTTGCGTGGAGCGCATACTTTGTTTAGTAAAGTATTTATAAGATAGTTACCCAACAATCTATAAATATTAATTTTTATGGTTTCTATATGACAATTAAAAACGAGGATGTTACAAGATGAAATTAGTTACGACTATATGTTTTACTTTGACGATGTTATCAGGCTGTATCGTTGTACCAACTAAGGACATGTCAGCAGTCAATAAATGTGAAATATCTTCTGACCGTAAGACATTAAAAATAATTAATGGCTTTGAGGATACCAATACCTACTATTCAATTAGTGGGATATTATTAGTCCCTATTACAGGCGTTGTATCTGGCGCCTATGTAGCAATAAATAATATATATCATCTTGGCGAAGAAAAAATTGTTTGTGGAGCTGCTAAAGAGAGCACATAGCAGAGGCTATAATGCAAAAAAGCTTGTTAAAGTGAGCCTGTAACAGGCTCTTCTTAACCGGTAATGTAAAACTTAAACCACTTGAATAATTTGATCTTGACTCAAACGTGATTTTGGAAGCTTAGCATTATAGTCGGTTTGTGTTTCGTGATAACCAATGACAAGTGCGACTTCACAAATATAACCATCTAACTCATCCGCAAAAAGTTCACTAATTAGCTCGCTATCTACGCCTTCCATTGGTGTTGAATCAATACCTAAGCGCGCAACAGCATGCATAGTATTACCAAGTGCAAGGTAAGTTTGTGTTTTGGTCCATGCGGCATTATTGCCAGATGCGTCAGTATTTAAGTCAACAAATGCGTATGCGCCAAAGGCTTGCTCGCGATTTTCTGCTGGCGTACGGCCATTGGCGATATCAGTGTCAATCACTTTTGCATAATCTTCTCTGGTGTATTTCGGGTTGTAAGCAAACAAAATAATGTGTGATGCAGTTTTAATATGCGGCTGATTAAATTGAAACTTGTTAGCGAAAGTATCATGCATACGTTGTTTTGCTTGCTCAGACTCAATAACAATGAATTTCCATGGCTGCGAATTAATTGATGACGGAGATAAACGCATGGCTTGATAGATCACAGCTAAATCTTCTGCCGATACACGTTTAGTTGCATCATATTTTTTTGCTGTGTAACGCGCTTCTAAGTCGGTAATAATCGGGTGTGTCATAATTGGTTCCTGTAGCGAATAGCTTTATTTAATCAAAGCCGTTGAATGAGGCAGATGATAGCGCTTGCATTACTTTTGATAAACAGCATAATTATTGAATCATTATCAAATATATTTAGATAATATGCAGATTGACGATTTAAAACTTATTTTGAAAGTCGCTGAATTTAAAAGTATTACCCTTGCAGCGGCAAAACTTGATATGCGTACAGCAACCGCCAGTGCTGCTATCAAACGGGTGGAATCAACATTAGGTGTAGACCTATTTGTGCGTACAACACGTCATCTAAGGCTTTCTGCCGCAGGGGAGCGCTATATCCCACAGTGTGAGCAAGCAATAGCGATACTTGAGCAAGCTCGGCAGAACCTAAAAGGCGAACATGATGAGATTGAAGGTGAGTTAAGGGTTGCATTATCTTCTGATCTTGGCCGTAATTTAGTTATCCCTTGGATTGATGAAATTATGGATAGTTACCCGAAGGTGAGCCTGCGCACACATATTAGTGATAGTAACGTGGATTTCTACCGAGATTCGGTGGATATAGCACTGCGTTATGGCTCGCCAACTGATGCCAATGTTTACGGGTTTAAAATTTGTAATATTCCACGTTTATTATGCGCCTCACCTGACTATATAAAACGTTATGGTGCGCCTATGTATCCAGATGATTTAGCACAGCATCAAGGGTTATTTTATCAACTGCAAGATATTATCAATAACGCGTGGGAATTCACCGACGGGCAAAAAAAATACAAAGTAAAAATGCAAGGCAAGCGTGCCTCTAATGATGGTGATTTAGTCAGGCGCTGGTGTGTTGCTGGCAAAGGGCTTGCCGTAAAATCGGCATTAGATATTGCTGATGATCTACTTAACGATAGGGTAGTTACAGTGATGAATAATTACCAGCATACCTGTGGTGAGCTGTGGTTAATTTGTCCAAGCCGTCAATCAATAACGCCTGCAGTGCGTTTATTGCGTGATGTATGCAGAGAAAAAGCACGTACGATGATAAGCCAACTAATTGATAAAGGTATACTTGAACCTAGTGTTCTGGAAAATTAATTACCTAACACACTCTGCAATAAAATCAGTCAATTCAACATCAAAAGGGATTGACTATTTTTTTGCAGAGGCATTTTTATTTATATTTTCTACGATTTCGTTTAAAGATAATTCCTTCAACGTTTTTTGATTCAAATAAAAAAGCCCGAACTGTATACAGCTCGGGCTAGTTGGTTGGGATATAAAATTTTATAAAGGTGAGCGGTTTATTATAGTATTCACTTTGCTATGAATTGATTCACCATCTACCAGCGCTTCTTTTCCACGCCATTTACGAATTAATCGTTTAGCATCTTCTAGTGCGACATATTGACATGGGATCAGGATCAGCGTGATCACCGTGGCAAATAACACACCAAAGGCCAATGATACTGCCATTGGGATGACAATTTTAGCTTGTAAGCTGGTTTCCATAATGATTGGTAACACGCCAATAAAGGTAGTGATTGAGGTGAGCATAATCGCTCTAAAACGACGTGCACCAGCTTGCATTACTGCGTCTTTTATTGCTACGCCATCAGCACGTGCTTTATTAACAAAGTCCACCATTACTAATGAATCGTTCACAACAACACCGGCTACAGCAATGATCCCGAAAATTGATAAGCCACTCATTGTCATGCCTAAAATCATATGGCCAAACATGGCACCAATAACCCCAAATGGGATCACTGACATAATAATCAATGGTTGTGAGTATGAGCGTAGTGGGATTGCCAATAACGCGAAGATAATCATCATTGAAAGTGCAAAATCACGCACTTGCTCAGCAACGCTATCCATTTCTTCTTGAATACGTCCAGCAACACTACTTTGTACGCCTGGGTAGTTCTTCAGTAGTGCCGGTAAGTACTCATCACGTATTTCTTCAGCAATGGCAAAAGGTTCAACTTGGTCGGTATCAACCGCAGCCCATACGTTAACAGTACGCTTTGAGTTTTCGCGGCGAATACGGTTTACACCATCAACCAGTTTTACATCGGCAATTTCAGCCAAAGGTACTTCTGCGCCACTAGGTGTAATGATACGAGCACTGGCGATATCGCTGATCGAGTTACGAGCTTCTTCAGGGTAGCGGATCATTACTTTCACTTCCTCGCCGTCACGTAGAATACGCTGTGCTTCAAGGCCGTAGTAACTAAAGCTGACTTGTGAGGCAACATCGGCAAGGGTTAAACCCATGCTGTACGCCAGTGGTTTTAAGTCAAGCTGTACTTCATCTGTAGCGCTTTGCATTGAGTCATTTACATCACCCACACCTTCCATGGTGTTGAGTTTTTCTTTAAGTTTTGCTGCTACTTCTTTTAATTGTTTGGCATCCTTTCCTTCTAGGCGGAAGCTCACATCACCGTCGTCTCGACCACCATTCATAATACTGTCTTGAATGGTTAGTGTTTTCACGCCAGGTAAAGGAGGCATTTGTTCACGCCATAGTGCGCTCAATGCAAAGGTATCGATAGGGCGTAACTCAGGATCAATTAATACTGCCATAATACTGGCATCGGTACGTCCACGTAAGCTAACTGAAAGATCGCGTACCATGGCTGTGCCATATTGCTCTTTAAGTTGTTTATCAACATTGATAATAACTTGCTCTATTTTTTGCGCAGTTTCTAGGGTTGCTTGTTCAGACGATGCTAAGTTCATTTCGACTGAAATACGTGGAAAGTCATGAGGAATTTTAGGGTTCGCTACAAACTTCACTAAACCACCGGCAAACATCCCTGCACTGACAATTAATACACAAATAAAACCAATAATTACGGTATAACGATAATGAATACAATGACCAATAAATGGCGTGTAATAGTTATCAACAAACCGTTTTAAACCGCCATCCATCACTTTACGGAGGCGATGTAATGGGTTTTTCGGATTTGGTTCTCGGTGTTTCATTGCTGCTATGTGGGCTGGTAAAATAAGTTTTGATTCAATCAGAGAGAAAATCAAACACAGAATAATAACCCCGCCAATGGCTTTTGAAAACGCAGCACCAGGGCCACTTGCTAAAGTTTGCGGTAAAAAAGCGGCGATGGTAGTTAAGACACCGAAGGTGGCAGGCATTGCGACGCGTTTAACACCACGTACTACGTTATCAAGAGAGTGGCCATGCTTTTCAATTTCAGCACTGGCTGATTCACCTACGACGATGGCGTCATCAACCACAATACCTAGCACTAATATAAAGGCAAATAGTGATGCTAAGTTGATGGTGACATCTAAAAAGCCCATCGGCATCATTAAAAACGCGCCTAGGAATGACACAGGTAAACCCATCATTACCCAAAATGCTAAGCGTAGGGGTAAAAATAGCGCAAGTACCACCATAACCAATAGACCACCCCACACCATGTTGTCGATCATCATGTCTAATCGACCCTCTAGGTAGTAGGTTAAATCGACAATCGGCGTGAGTTTAACACCCGCTGGAAGTTGACCTGCTTTATCATTAAGGTACTGCTTAAGAACTTTTGCAACTTTGGTAATATCTTGATCTTTTGAGGCATTTACTTCAAACGACAAGGAATTTTTACCATTGTATTTAGAGTATTGTAAGCCTTCTGCAAAGCCATCGTTAATGGTTGCTACATCGCCTAAATACACTTGTGCACCATCAGGTAGTAATATTAATGGCAGTTTGGCAAATTCATCACCTCGGTAAGCTTGTTTTTCAACCCGCATCGAAATATAGCCGTTTTCAGAGCGAATCTGACCTGCAGACATATTGGCTGAAAAAGCACGCACTGCATTCGCAATGTCTCTAAAAGTTAAACCATACTCACGAAGTTTATCAGGGCTAACTTCAATACCAATTTCATAATCAAGGCCACCATTAAATTCAACTAAGTTAATTTGTGGCAGTGCTTGCAGTTCGTCTTTGATATTGTTGCCAAGTTCTTTGAGCTGATAATTGCTCATGTCACCGTATAAGGCGAGGATCATTACTTCTTGCTCAAACTTATCATGGCGCACAATAGGACGCTCCATGTCTGCAGGGAAGGTGTTGATTGCATCAACCTGCATTTTTACTTCATCGAGCACTTCTTTAGTATCATATTTTTCTTCAATTTCGATCCACGCTTGAGAATAACCGCGGTTTGAATAAGTAATCTTCCGTTTAATACCCTCTAGGCCTTCGAGAGCTTCTTCTACCTTGATGGTGATGCCTTCTTCTACTTCTTGTGGGGCAGCACCTGGGTAGACAGCTTGGACGCTGATCCAGTTATTTTCAAATTGTGGGAACATTTGTTTGCGAATAGAAAACGCGGTTAAAATACCACCCACTAAAATAAAAATCATTAATAGGTTTGCTGCAACAGGGTTGCGAGCAAACCAGGCAATTAAGCCTTTTTCGCTATGGATGGTCATGCTCTATTCCTCTTTCAGTGCAAGTTGAGTTGCAGCTGCAGGTTTATCAGAGTCATTTAGCTTTACTTGCATGCCTTCGGTTGGGAAATCTAAAGCCGAGGTGATCAATTGCTCACCATCATTTAAGCCTTGTGAAGCGATGACCATGCCATTTTGCTCTCTAATAATATTAAGAGATTTGAACGAAAGAGTTAAATCATCATTCATTACCACTATTTTACCGTTTTTCACTAAGTGATGAGGAACGATAATCGCATTATCAAGCTCGCGGCCAGAAATGGTCGCATTGATATAAGAGCCAAAGCGCAGCGGTTGCTCACTGGCATAAGGTGTATTAACTTGCGCCACTAAATAGCTCATACGACTTTTTTGATCAATAACACCTTCGCTGCGGACAATTTTTGCCTGCCAAGTAGTTGGCTTACCAGCATAGTCTGCACTGAGTGTTACATTCGCGCCGATACCGCTATCGATTAGGTATTGTAATTCTTTATCTGCCACAGGAAGGCGAATTTCAGCCACTAAGGTTGAACTGAGAGCGCCAAATTGGCTTCCAGGATTAACTACGCTGCCTAAACTAATTGCACGTTCAGAAATAATCGCATCATAAGGCGCTTTTATGTATGTGCGCTCTAAATTACGTTTTGCGCGTTTTTCAGATGCCTGTGCTGCACGGTAACGCGCTAGTTTTTCGGCTAATTGTGGTTTGCGTAAATATAATTGAGATGGGATCATTTGATTTGAATCGTCTTTTATTCGATCCCACTCTGCCTGTGCTACATGAGCTTGCGCTCGCTCAATTTCTAGATCAGAGCTGGCTTGCGCCATGCCTGCTTGGGCTTCAATTAACGCAGCTTCATAATCATTTGGATCTATTCGTGCTAGAATATCGCCTTGTTTGACAAATCCACCTTGCACAAATTGCTCAGAGACAAATACCACTTGACCGCTTACTTGCGCAACCAGTGGGGTGTGATCTTTTGCTTTTACTACACCATACGATTTTACGTCTAGCGTAATTGCATCAAGGTGAACTGCGCTAACTGATACCAGAGGGCGTGTATCTTGTGCTGGCTTTTCTTCTGGCGGTTGTTTCATTGCTGAAAACGCAACCGCAAGACCTACACCGGCGACTAATACGGCAATAGGTAGAATTATTTGTTTTTTAGTAGCCACAGGGCTTTCCTCATAATTAGGTGACACAGCAATTATAATGAATAAAGTGTTTACAAGGCGTATTAAGATGTAACAAGTCATTACACAATTAACAAATTAGCGAAATAGATTACAAAAGGGGCAAAGATGAATACATCACCAATGGCGTGTCGACTCGGGTGTGGGGCTTGTTGTATCGCACCAAGTATTAGCTCACCGATTCCGGGGATGCCTAATGGCAAAAAAGCAGGAGAGCGCTGCATTCAGTTAGATAACAACAATTTATGTAAGTTATTTGGTGATGAAAGGCGGCCAAAAGTATGCAGTGATTTTAGTGCGACGATTGATGTGTGTGGAACAACGAATGCGCAAGCGCTGCAATTAATTACCGAGCTTGAACAAATGACATAAAAAAACCGCATCTTAAAAATGCGGTTTTTATACATATTTTTTATTTACCAGCTATAAGTTGCAGTTAGTGTGTATTGCTCACCGCGCCCAGGTGTGCCTGGAATTTCCTCAAACGATTCATCCCAAAGGTTATCTGCTGCTAAAGTAATAAAGAAGTTTTGCAGTATCGGTGGCGTTACTTTTAACGTCAGCTGAGTAAACAAGGCTTCATCATCAGAGCGTCGCAGCGCATTTTTATGCTGTTTACGCCATTCATTATCAATCCGAAACTCTAATATATCCGTCGGGCTCCATACAGCACCAAGAGTTAAACGGTGATCAGGGAAGTTTAAGGCATAAAAGCTTGCATCGACATCTGGCGAGCCATAGGTTTCTGATTTATGGAGGTAGGTGTAACTGGCTATAATTTCAGTATTTTCAAATTGCTTAGTGGCTAAAAATTCAAGGCCAGCGGTATCAATATCAACCGGTTCGGCAAAACGCGCTGAGGTTGAATCAAAGCTAAATGTCCAGTCAGTTAAGTTATTATCTTGGCGGTAAAAAATAGCCGAATTAAGCTGCCAACTTTGTTGTTCTAGTAATAAACCCAGTTCTAAGTTTTTGGTGGTTTCACGCTCAAGGTTATAATTACTTCTAAACAATCCACCAGAGTCATTGCCACCAATAGCAGTATAACCTGCAACTTGACTGGCCTCAGCGTAGGATAAATAAAATGTCCGCTCAGTGGCGTTACTATTAATTGTATTGAATGTGATATCACCTATCAGCGATAATTGTGAGTCATCGCGGTTGGTATCATCGAAGGCTGCGCCTAAACGCACTGTTAGCTGCTGATTGTTCTCAAGAGCCATAGTGTATTCTGGCAATACACTGATTTTATAATAGTTACGCGAAGTAAAGTTATTCTCAAGCGTGGTTGATTCAATGGAATCTTCAATAAATTGTGCTGAGTAGTTTAGTGAGAACACATCGTTTTGAGCATGTCGCCCGGAGATGGCGAATGATTTAACTTCTGTTTCGTGAAAAGCTTCAAACGCGCTTGGGTTTTCACGAGAGTAAATATAATGGTCGTTATTTTTTCGATAATAAGCTGATACTTCAAACTCACTGTTTGTTGCATAACTTTGTTTATGGTTAAGCATTAACAGTTGCGTTTCTAAGTCTTCTGTTTCATTCACGCCAAATGGGGTATAGAGGTTCGGCCAGCCAAAAAATTTCTCTTGTGAGCCAAAAAATAAATCAGTTTGTGAATCTGCACTCGTTAATTGCACACGAGCAGTAGCGCGATTAAAATCATGATCGCCAAAATCAATAGAGCCATCGCTTTGTGAATGAGAATATTCACCTTCAAAACCTAGGCGCCAATCGGCGATTGTATCTAAAGGGATACTTTTACCAGCATGAACACTCTGTAAATTAAAGTCGTTAGTGCCGACTCCTACAGATACACTGCCACCAGTGGTAATTGGCTTCCAACCAAACGACACAGTACCTACTGAGCTATTTACACCGTAAAGTGCATTATCAGCACCGGTCAATACACTTGCGCCAGTGAGCATTTGCGGTGCAATAGGAATTTCTGCAAAATAATGGCCTGATTGCGGATCGAGTAAAGTTGCACTGCCGACTCTAAAACCGGTGTTTTCAAAGATACCGCCACGAATAGTAACATCAGCTTGTGCTTCTGCCATGTTACGCGATTGCAAATCAACACGAGGGTCATACTCTAAATTTGATATAGGTGAGTCAAAGGTACCTACTGGTAACGTATTTGCTGTAGGGGATGCCTCGATTGTTATTTGCTCAATGGTTGTCGATTCTTCAGAGTCATCTGCCGCATAAGCAACACTGGATATGCTGGCAAGTACTGCGGGTATAATAAGGTGCGAGGTACGGTTCATGTTGTTTTTCTCATATTCTTTATGTGCGATTGCGCTAAAAATTAAAGTCGTAACACTTTTTTATAGCGTGATAAAATAGCAAAATTAAACAGTCACGATTTTTGGCGCTATTGTACATTAATTCGAAAAAACTGCATTTGATGATCATTCTTAAAATGAAAGCATTACACTGTCTTTGCTTGTTAAATATATTAGGTCCCTCTATGAATGAAAAACAACCAGCTAACTTTTATGCTCGCCAGCAAACTATTTATTTTGCGGGAGGGTGTTTGTGGGGCGTGCAAGAGTTTATGAAGCACTTACCCGGAGTAGTTATTACAGAAGCAGGGCGGGCTAATGGTACAAGTGATAATACACAAAGTGAGTACGATGGTTATGCAGAGTGTGTCAAAGTCATTTTTGATACTGATGCTGTCACGGTTAATAAACTAATTGATTATTTCTTTGAAATTATTGACCCATACAGTATTAATAAGCAAGGTGATGATGTGGGTGAAAAATACCGCACGGCTATTTATAGTGAAGAGCAAAGTCACTTAACGTTAGCAAGCGATTATATCAGCCAACGAGATGATGCCGACAAAATAGCTGTACAGGTTAAACCGCTAACAAATTATGTCCCCAGTGATGCTGAGCACCAAGACCGACTAACTAATCATCCAGATGATTACTGCCATATACCGCTAGATTTACTGCATAAATATAAGGCGGATTAGCATTTACTAATTTAATAAACCTGCATAGTTTAACTTTCATAAAAAATGCTATGTATAATTAATTATAAGAAGGACTTATGAATCTAGTAGAAATGTTGAAAGATCATTCTAGTGTAGTTGGCCAAGGCCAAGCAAGAAAAAAAGTTTATGAGCTAGAAGCAAGATTAAATATTGATTTACCAAAAGATTTTTTTGATTATCTGGTAAACTTAAATTATGCAGAAATATTTGATGAGCCTATTTATGGGATTAACCCTGAGATAAAACGTTTAGATATTTACGAACAAAATAAGCACACTGAACATTTTAGATATGGGTTTCTTATGGTCTTTTCAAACGATATAGATGGTACTATTTATATTAGACCCGATACAAGCAATGTATACAATGCTAGCTTTACTAGTCCTATAGCCAATTCGTTCACAGAATTTGTGGCGAATGTGCTAAAAGAGGCATAAGACTTACAAAAAAGCTCACTAAATAGTGAGCTTTTTTGAATGCTAATTTAAAGTGTTATTTTAGTTTTTCTGGTGGAAAACCACTTAAAATTGTTGCAACGGCTTCTTGCACTGCTTTGTTACGCTCTTCAGGTGTTTGTTTCTTCTGAAGGCGACCTTCACGAGCACCACGCCAAACAAGCTGGTTAGAGGCACGGTCAACAACATCAATCACTAAAGTGCCCACATCATATTCATGGGTTGTTGTTTGCGTGTTATAACCCATGCCCCAGTAGTTCCAACGTGCACCGTAACCTACATTAAATGTATCAACGTCAACTTTAGTATCAACAGAGGCATGATAGTTAATTAACACATCTGCTGATGCTTCATCGGCAGGTGTCATACCGTTTGCTTGTAATTGTGCATTTACCGCTTCACGCACACGTTTTTCCATCAATGGGCTGATTTGATAGTTACCAGCGTCAGCCAAGGTTGCTTGTGGAAACCAAGCAAACGTTTTGTAGTTACCAAAGTCCACAGATTTGTCGTAGTCAATATCAGGCGTTTTTGCACACGCTGCTAGTAGTAATACAGCAGCTGCAATTAGTATATTTTTCATGGAGTTTGCTCCTTGGCAAATTTAATTACTATTCGTTTGATAACATAACATAGAATTAATTCAAGGAAATGTTATTTTTTACCTGTAATTTGTGTACAAAGTAGATGTTGATCAGTCTAGTCGTCCTTGACTGAATGATGCATTAATTTACACAAACGTGGCTATTGTCTTATTCATGCTCTACTTCTATCCAATCCTTTTCATCTACCCAGTTCTGGGCGCCGTCTTTAACGGAGCGAATTGGCACAATATAATCACAGCTAATTTGTGGTTTCACCGAGGCAAATATTGGCACAAAGCCAAAGCTGAGTGCGGTTTCTATAATTGCTTTTTGATTTTGCGGATCGATATCGGCCGCTTCATCAATATAAATCGGGATGCGGTATAAGTTTTGCTCTTGGTCGCTTAATAAGTAGCGGATAAACAACATACCGCATAATAATTTTATGGTGATACGCGTACCGTTTGAGCCAGCCGAATCAATTTTTTCAAAATGCTCGGTTTCGCCTGCACGGTTTACTACTTCAAAGCGAATATCAAATAAGTCAGTAAGGGTTAAACCGGCTTTATCAGAGGCAAGTTTAATTAAGTGATCTTTTGCTTCGTTGACAGCACTTTCACTGTAGGGTTCTTGGCTGAGTAAATCCAGCGTATCACCTTGTTCAAACTGATTTGAGGTACTGATAATGGTATCAATACTATCAACCAACATTTTGCGTGGTATCACGTTAATTTTAAATGCTTGTAAGTTTGAAATACGATGCTGACTAATGCCTTTATTGAAGCTGTTCATTTCACGGCGCAGTCTGTCTAAATCTTCACGCAGTCCCTTAATCGTCGCGGCTACTTCTGTGAGTGCAACCCGGGCTTGGCGTTCAACCGCATCACGTTCGTTATCAATATTATGGAACGCGCCAATCAATTTCTGGTATTTACTAAACTCGTCATTTTCGTTATCAAATTTGGTAATACCGGCATTGTAAATATGCAAATAGGTATTACGAACGTTGATATCAAAATTACGCAGCTCTTGGCAATCTTTATTAAAGTGATGAACTAAGTCACTGAGATTATCAAAGTCAATTTGCACATCAATCATATACGGGGTGACTTTACCGCTATATAAATCCAGCGTGTGGTCAATTCGTTCAGATTTCACTTGGCGTAGGCGCTCGGCTTGGCGTGAAATTAAATCTTTTTTCGATTTAATAATCGAGCGTCGATCACTAATTGAACCGCTGTTATTTTGAATATCTTGTAAGTAGCTATCAACTTGCTCGCGTTCAGCCAATAATTGCTCTTTTAAGAGTGTTTGTGCATCAATAGATTGCAGCATAACCTGGAATTGTTCAAAGCGTTTAAGTGCGCTTTCTGCTGCCATGAGTTCATCGTATAAGGCATCTTTTTCTTTTTGTTTGTCGGCCACATTGGCGGCCACATCACGCTGTTGCTTAAATTCATTGAGTGACTGTTCTAGGGCGCTGAGTTGCGCAGTAAGTTGCTCTTTATTTTCACCGCTTTGCATCTGCACCGGTGAGAGTTTTTTCAGCTTGATGGTCGCGCCTGGCAGGGTAAGCACGCCGCCTTTCACGTTATCTGATAATTGCTCTAAAAATGCACCAAAGGCATCTTCATCAGTGATATCTATATCACCATTACTGGTGGTGGCAAATGACAGAATGTCAGGGTTTAGAATACGCGAGATCTCTTCAACTTCTTTAAGTGATAAATCCTCGCGCATACGGGTAAATAAATTAAACTCAAGATTTTTAAGCTGTAGCTTTAAGCTTTTGATCTGCTTTTGTGTTTCACTAATACGGTAATCAAGAGTATGCAGGCTTTGCCCTTGTGCACTGTTGATAGAATGCGATAGTGACTCGTAATCTTGCTTTAATTGACCAAGGCTTACTTTTAAGGTTGCCATGTTAACCAATTCAAATTCAGATTTTAGAGCACCAAAGTCTAAAAACCATTGCTCTATTTGTGTTTGCCTGCGTTCAATATCGCGCGATTGTTGTACATAAAGTTGTTGTTTTTGTTCAAACTCGTGCTTTTCGTGTTCAATGTCTTCAAGGGCAACATTAAGCTCGCTCAATTGCGCCTCTTGGTAGCTATCAAAATCGATTAATGCTTGGTCAATTTTGGGGGCGTATGCGGCTAATTTACCTTTGAGTACGGTTTGGTTTTCAAGCATTGATTCAAGGGCGCAGATAGGCTCTTGCATCGACTCGAGTGCTTTTAGCTCACGTTTTGCGCGGTTTACTTTATCAAAGGAGCGACGCCATACTTCATAAAAATCGACCTTTGAGTTTGACATGTGGCGTTCAAATACGCGTAACATAAAGCGCTTTACGTCGGCAGCGCCTAATTTATGCAGGTTCAAAATACGGCGGAAAATTTCTTTATAAATTGCCGAATCTTGCACGTTGTTAAGCGGGATCATCTTTAAGTTAATGTCGCCATCAAATGGCGTGGCACCACCCGTTAATAGTGCGTTGAGCTCTTGCGCTTTAAGCTCAATAGGGTTAAAGCCTTGCTCTTTTAAATGATTAAACAGTTTAGTGAACTTAATGATGGTTTTACCTTGAGTATACTGCTCAAGATCAAGCTTGCCTTGGTAACAAAAAAACTGATGTGCGTAACCGGCAATTTTACCAAGCCCAGCTACACCAATCACCACCGGGCCATGGGGTAGGTCGGCTTCGAGTAAAATATAGGATTGATCTGACGAAAAATAAAATTTACGGGTTTCGTCTAAATCATGACCGTCCCATTCTGTTAGGCGTAAATCATTAATAAGCGGAAATTGCAGAGCATTGATCACCGAGCTTTTACCGGTGTTATTTGGTGCACAAATTGAGCTGCTTTTATCAAGCGGGATCACACATTTGGCATAACCGGCGGTGTTTAATAATGCCAGCTTACTGAGGCCGTATAGGTTTTTCATTATTCGTCCTCTCCAATATAGGTTTCTTCGTTTACTTCCATTAAGGCATCAATATAACGGTAGATAGGTGCTTGCAGCATAAAGCCGCCTTCTACTTCACGGGCAAGGCCAAGTCGAATCATGCGTAAGTACACGTCTTTACGTAGGTCTGATCCTGAAAAAATTTCGAGTTGATCAAATAAGTGCTTGTTCATTTGCACTAAAGTTTGCATCAGTTCTAAATCATTCACTTCATCAAATAAGGCACGCATTGGGTCTTTACCTGAGTTTGCATAGTGCTCAATTAAGATATAAATGGTTAAGGCAATCGCGCGGGAAATTTTCCCCATATTGGGTGTACTTTCATCACTGGCAAAGTAATAAAAACCACGGCTGTCATGTTGTAAATCGTGGCCAAGGGCGCTGAATAATGCGCGGTAATGATCAATTTGTTGATCAAGCTCTTGCCACATTACGGTGTCTTGTTCGCTAATGTGATAGCCGGTGACTAATTTTTTATTAATTGCTTGTAGATGACTAAGTTCATCTAAATTTATCTGTGTCATAACGGTTACTCATCCACTGTTGGTGTTTGCTGAGAGTCAACAGGCTTAGAATTAAAAGGGAAAAGAGAAAAATGTTGCCCGGCAATTTTCACGCGCATTTTTTCATCACTTTGATTGATTTCAATATCGCTGTCACTTACCAGCTTTTGATATAAAAACAGCATTTCGTCGGCTTCAAGGTCTGGGTAGCTTTTCTCTAAAAAGGTCAATAATGGTTGTGGCTTTTTACGTTTAGCATTGAAGCGTTTTTTAAAGTTTGCTTTAACATTATTGTAATCTGGAATATTGGGCGTAACAAAAGCAGGCACATCTTGTTGATCAGGAAGTTCGTATTCACTGTGTTCAAACTCAACAAGTGCAGCCATATAAGCGACCATATGGCGCTGTTGCCCCAATGAGAACCGCTGCGTGTCAGAGACAAAATGTGGTTGTACGGCGCTGAGCATATTATCAACGCCATTTTTACGTACTAAACCAAGTACTTTAGCTGCTTGACGAGTGATCATATTATTACGGCGCAACTCTTCACGCAGTGGCATTAGCATATCGGCACTTTTACGCAGGCTTTCGCGACCAACTAAATGCATTTCTAAAATTCGGGTACGTAATCGTTCAAGCATGCGTTTATCTTGATAAGCTTTACCGCTGCGTTCAATATATTCGATTTGCGTACTGATTTGTGTTTCGATGGTATTAAAACAAGCATGAAAATCGCCACGAATATCGACCATTTCAAGCATTGGTTCAATGTATTCATCGAACGCTTCAATCACCGCTTGATAACGCTTTTGTAATGATTGCAACGCATTATTAGCTTTTGCTTGTTCAACAATATTTAAAATGGCATTTTCGTTGTGGGCAAATAGTTTCATTATTTTACGCACCCGATCATCCATAATACGGCTAAAACGGCGCATCTCGTCGTAGTCTTCAATACTACCGGCATTGTCTAAACGGTTACCCAAACGGGCTAAATCTTCAACCAGCACGCTAATTTCTTGCGCCAAGCCTAAATGTTCTTCCTGCAATAAAAAAGTGGCAAAATCTGCAATTGCACGGTTAATTTCAAGTTGTGACGATTTAGCCAAGGGAATAATAATATCTTGGTTTAAAAGGCGGTTGGTTTCTTTGTAAATGCGCTCATTTGACCACGTAGGTTGTTTTTGTTTGATCGCATTTTGCACGTCTTTTAGGCTGAAATCAGCCATTTTAAAACGTTTAAATAGCAGCTCTAACATTCCCCAGTGCTCTGTTAGGGTATTTAGCAACTTTTTAGCTGGGATCATAAAACTCCAAAAATCCTAATTTATCTTGTAAAGCCGGCTTGTTAGGCCTCAGCGATTAGTCGTAGAAAAGCAAATTGACAATAGTTTTACACATTCTTTGGTGCTAGACTGCGCGCCGTGTCGTCCTGCGGCTCATAACATACAATTTTTACATTTTTATAAAGGTTGTTCAAACACCATGGTAACTGCAATTATCCTAACCCTGATAACGCTAGCATTCGTGCTCATCGTTATAGAGGATATTATCCATGTAAACAAGGCCAAAACCACGCTTTTCTTTGGTACTTTATGCTGGATTATCTTATTTATCTCGCCGCTTCACGGGCAAAGCCCCGAAAACGTACAACATCAACTTGACCACAATATTTTAGAGATTGCCACACTCTGGTTGTTTTTAATGGCTGCAATGACCTTTGTAGCCTATTTGAACTCCAAAGGTTTTATCCAAAATATTGTGCATAAGATAATGCCCAGTGCTATTAGCGAACGCAAACTGATGTTTTTGATTGGCGGGTTCTCCTTCTTATTTTCGTCGATTTCAGACAATATCACAGCCACATTAATTTCCCTTGCGGTGGTGATGTCGTTAAAACTCGATCCGAAAAAGCTAATTAAATACGCTACGCTTATCATCTTTAGTGTGAACTCGGGCGGAGTGTCGTTAATTACCGGTGATGTTACTACCTTGATGATTTTCCTTGATGACAAAGTTACCATTGGTCACTTGCTATTGTTGGTTGTGCCTGCGTTATTTAGCGTGGCGCTATTGGCCATTATGCTGTCATTTGGACTCAACGGCCAAGTTGAGTTTACCAAACAAGAGGACCGTCGCATTGAGAAAACAGATATCACTATTGCAGTGATTTTCTTATCAACGATTGTCGGGACATTAACGTTAAGCGTGCTTTATCATGTGCCGCCTTTGTTAACTTTCTTATTTGGTTTGTCGTTGATGTTTTTAGTAGCGCAATTTTTAATGCGCAAAAAAGATGTGAATAAAAAAATCATCGATTATATTCGCGAAATAGAATACGACACCTTACTGTTCTTCGTTGGCGTATTATTACTTGTAGGCGCTCTGAAAGAAGTCGGTATGCTCAGTAAGTTCACTCATCTTTACGAGTTAATGCCAGCACAATACGCTAATTATTTAATGGGTATATTATCAGCTGCGGTTGACAACGTACCACTAACGGCTGCGTTACTTAAAGCTGAAATAGTGATGAGTCCACAACAATGGTTGTCGTTTACGTATGCAACTGGAGTGGGTGGGTCCATGCTTATTATTGGCTCGGCTGCCGGTATTATCGCTATGAGTAAAGTAAAAGCGCTTACCTTCATGAGTTATTTACGTATGTCGGTGTATTTATTAATCGCTTATACAATTGGTTATATGGGATCGTATTTAGCAGGTAGTTTTATTTAATTGCTTTTATTATTTAAAACAACTTGACAGCTAGACGTCTAAACGATAACTTTCAAAGCCCGCTTAATAGCGGGTTTTGTTATTTAATTGCTAATAATTTACGTAATTAATCTAACATTCAGAAGAGGTGCGGTACTTAGGTACTTAATGTTAGGCGACGTATGCCTGTAATCATTAAGGAGGGAAGTACTCGCCGAGGAAAGCAACTGGACGTCACAGTGGTTTTTCGGTTTATGGGGCTGAATCCTCAAAACTGTCACCAATTAGGTGGAGAGCTTCTGGCAGTGGACTTTTCTTATCGAGCACCCCCTTGCCAAGTTCTTCTTGTTTTATCGTGGTATGAATGCCACAAAAGGAGACGACATGAATACCCAATTAGCTGCAACTAACTTGCAACAGTCAGCACAAAATCAAAAATCAGACTACGTAGTCGCAAAGTTCGGTGGCACCAGTGTGGCTAACTTTGAAGCGATGAGCCGTTGCAGTGAAATTATTGTAGCCGATAACAACGTACGAGTAGTGGCCGTTAGTGCCAGCGCAGGAGTGACTAATCACCTTGTGACCTTATGTAAAAAAGATTTATCAGCAGAAGAGCGCAATGAGAATATTGCTGGCGTTATTGCTATTCAAGAAGCTATTTTAAATGAGCTGTCATTGGATGCTGATTTAGCTCATGGCTTTGATGAAACCATTAAAGCTTTTAAGTCACTTGCCAGTGAACCACTAAAATCAAAGCAACAACATGATGAGTTATTGAGCTTTGGTGAGCGTTTATCATCCTATTTATTTACTCAGGTACTGCGTTTAAATGGCTTAAATGCGGTGCGTTTTGATGTGCGACAGGTATTAAAAACCGACAGCCAGTTTTCTAAAGCAACCCCAGATGTAGCTGCAACAGCAATGGCCGCAAAAGAGCATTTAATTCCGTTATTAGCTGAACAGGTTATTGTAACTCAAGGCTTTATAGGCAGCGACGCACATGGTCAAACTACCACACTTGGTCGTGGTGGTTCAGATTACAGTGCGGCATTACTGGCCGAAGCCATAAACGCTAAAAGCGTGCACATTTGGACTGATGTAGTGGGCATTTTTAGCACCGATCCGCGCTTATGTGCTAAGGCTACGCCGATTGCGCGTTTAAGTTTTGATGAAGCGGCCGAAATGGCTACCTTTGGGGCGAAAGTATTACATCCGGCAACTATCTTACCTGCGAGCCGCAGCCATATTAGTGTGTTTGTTGGTTCTAGCCGTGAGCCTGAACGTGGTGGTACCTGGATCGAACGTGAGAAATCACAAATCCCCGGAATTCGTGCTGTCACGCAGCGTAAAAATCAAATATTGTTAACCTTAAAAAGCCCCGAAATGCTTTTGGCTAGTGGCTT
Organism: Pseudoalteromonas sp. SG41-2; assembly: GCF_014164535.1. Lineage (NCBI taxonomy): Bacteria > Pseudomonadati > Pseudomonadota > Gammaproteobacteria > Alteromonadales > Pseudoalteromonadaceae > Pseudoalteromonas > Pseudoalteromonas sp. SG41-2. Next base: position 59,925 of record NZ_JACJFK010000029.1, read on the forward strand.
TTTAGCTCACGTGTTTACAATTTTAAGTGAGTTTAATATCTCGGTTGATTTGGTAACTACCTCAGAGATAAGTGTTGCAATTACTTTAGATAATGCGCCAAATGCCTCGCGTCCTGAGCTTGATCAAGAATGCCTTGATAAGTTAGCGGAGTTTTGCCACGTGTCGGTTGAGAACAACTTAACCTTAGTGGCATTAATTGGTTCACAAATTCAATTACGTCAGCAAGAAATTAACTTAATGAATGTATTAAGCGATTTTAATATTCGCTTAATTTGTCATGGCGCAAGTAAACATAACCTGTGCTTTTTAGTGGAGCAGAGCGAGTCAGACTTTGTTGTGCAAGCGATCCACAGCCGTTTATTAGAAGTTCAAAACGCCGCGTAATTGGGCGGTAGAATTTACCACAGAGCACTGCCAGTCAGTGCTCTTGTCACTTACCACACTGATATCAAACTCATGATATTGACAACTCAGCGCTGTTAAATTTGCTCGCTCAAGTTCAGTAAATACATTGGGGCTGAGTAATTTTGCAATTGGTTGGCTGGTGGCTTTGGCAAGTGCTTCTTTTAAGGTCCATATTCTAAAAAATCGTTCTGCACTTTGCTGATCTTGCGTTATTAAATTTACCTCATCAAGATGATAAAAATGCTTAGCGAGCTTTGCAAATGGGCGCTTCAGGTTTATTTTTTCAATATCAAAACCAAATTCAATTCGTTCTACATTTAATGCAGCACCCACAAAACCATTAGAGTGGGATAAACAACTACGCAATACAGTGTCACTGTCAGTTATATGTAGCAGTAATTTACTGCTTTGCTGGTCAAATTCAGAGCTAATATGGTTATTTGCTAGATCACGAAATTGTGGCATCGTTTGTTTTACCAAATACTTAAGCAGTAGCCGAGTGGCTAAATATTCTTGCTTGGCTTTGTAACTTTTTCTACGGGTGATCACCGTCAGTTCAAATGGGCTTAATAGTGCGTTTAAATCGAATTCATCAACATTTAACTGCTGGGCATCAAATAATAAAATAGTTTTCGCATTGAACGGCTGCACGCTGTGTTTGGTGATAACGAGTTGCTGTTGAAAAAATAATGCAGGCATAAAATCCACAATTAAAGTGATAAAAGAACAAACATGTTTATATTTTGTGCGGTTGTGCGCTGGTTAATTAAGCCAAGGCAAATTTATTACTCTGTGAGAGTTAAATATGGTTTAATTCACAATAATGAAAAATAATAACAGATTTGTAGATGTATGGCACAATTGCGTGATGGTTTTCAAAGCCGCCTTGGCTTTGTTTTAGCAGCTTCTGGCGCTGCAGTTGGATTAGGTAATATTTGGGGATTTCCCACGCAAGCGGCAAATCATGGCGGCGGCGCGTTTTTACTAGTCTATTTTATAGTTATCTTTTTTTTAGCCTTGCCAGCTTTATACACTGAGTTGTACTTAGGTCATAAAGCGCAAGCTAATCCGGTTAAAGCACTTAGACAAGCATGGCAAGAGCAAGCACCGCAAGTAGGCGCTGCTGCTGGTTATTTAGGTTTAGCCGGTGCGATTGTGATGCTGAGCTTTTACTCAATTGTTGCAGGTTGGATGCTTGCTTATGCCCTTGAACCCATTGCTAGCTTTTTTGGATTTACCACCGTCAGTGCGTTTTTACACACGGATTCGATGGCGCGTAATTTTGTATTTACACCACTGATGCTGATCCTCACTGCGAGTATTATTCTCAAAGGTGTTAAATCTGGCATAGAAACATGGTCGCGACGGTTAATGCCGATGCTATTGGTGTTACTCGTTGTGCTAATTGCTTATATAGCCACGCTTGATGGCGCAAGTGAAGGCTTTGCTGCGTATTTAGTGCCAGACTTTAGCCAAATACTCGACCCAGGTTTAATTATTGCGGCAATGGGACAGGCGTTCTTTTCACTGTCACTGGGTGTCGGTTGTATGATGATTTATGGCTCGTACTTGCAGCCTGATGCTAATTTGCCGCGGTTAACCGCGTCGGTAGCGTTACTTGATACAGGGGTTGCCTTTTTAGCGGGTTTATTAATTATTCCTGCAATTTACGTGGCGCAGCACAATGGCGTGCAAGTATTTAGTGATGGAAAATTAGTGGGAGAAGGGCAACTAATTTTCGCAATTCTACCGCAGTTATTTAATACTATGGGCGAAATTGGCTTATTGGTTGGTTTACTGTTTTTTGTACTTATGTCGATTGCATCGCTCACATCGACTATTTCATCCACTGAAATTCCAGTGGCTTTTTTAGTTGAAAACCATCAAGTAGAGCGTAAAAAAGCGACGTTTTTAGTGAGCTTAACGGTTTTAGCCGCGTCATCGTTGATTATTTTCAATTTTGATTGGCTATTTGGTTTAGTGATCATGGTACTGACTCAGTATCAATTACCGCTTATGGGCTTATTTTACTTTATCACTGTAGGGTGGTTGTGGCGCCGTGGTAATCAATTAAATGAGGCTGCAAGTGGCATGCGTTATTGGTTTGCTCAGTACATACGTTATGTGTGTCCGATACTGATGACCGCCGTGTTCGCTAATGTCGCGTTTGGTTGATAATTTAGCTTTCAGTTTTTTAGTTTTAATTGTTAATATATAGTGTTGTACCAATCGTTTTAAGTTACTGACCATTTATAGCGACAGATAAATGGTTAAATATTTAAGTCGATTGGTATTATATCCAGGGAGGAATTATGAACATAGATGTTAAAGTCCCCACGCTTCCAGACTCAATAAACACAGCGGATATCGCTAAACTTTATGTTAGTGAAGGCCAACTCGTTTATGCCGGTGATGTGTTATTTGATGTTGAAACTGAAAAAGTTGTTTTAGAAATAATGGCCGACTGCAGTGGCATTATTGAGAATATAACGATTGCAAATGGCGACCATGTTAATCCTGAACAGGTTGTAATGACTTTGCAGCAGCTTGCAGACAGCGAACTGCCAGCAAGACCAACAGCTCAACAGCCTCAACCGCGAGTAAACGACTCAGAAAATGACGTTATTGTTTCTCCTTGGTTGAGTAAACTAAATAAAAGTTTAATTATTGCTCTAGCAGTCGGCGCTTTAGCCATCCTTTTTGTGCTGGGTAAATAGCTAAGATGACCAATTATGTAAACCACCCAAGATATGGCAGCGAGCCAATCCTCTCTGGTAATAGTTATACAAAGCAAGAAATCGAGAATGCCTTTTGGCGATATTCAAGTGTTCATTACTTCCCTGAGACGGCAATCCCCGCAGTTATCGAAAAACAATGTGACAGTTTATATCCAAGGCAACTCTATGTTGATATAGAAGAGCAATGTGTAGATTGCCATAGAGCGTTTATATTTTTTGCTAAAGAGCAGCAATATTGGTTTGAAGAATTAAAGTTTTGGATTGATGCACATGCGATCAAGTGCTTTGAATGCAGAAAGAAAACCCGTGCAATAAACCGGCTGCAAATTACCTATGCAAACTTAATCATTAAAGAGCATATAACGCTTGAGGAAACTCAATTGCTCAAGTCCAGCGCGCAGCAACTTTTTGAGTCAGGAGTTATTAAGAAGATTAATAAAATAAATGCTATCCGTAAAATGTAAGTAGACGTACTTAAGAGACCTATGTGATTACGTCTTAACTTGATTTGTCAGAACCGATAAATAGGACTCAATCAAGTCTGGCTGTCACAGATGTGCCAAAATCAGACCTTCAGGCGTAACTCGTTTCTGCCCCATTATGAGTTAACGTAAATACTCTATAGGTCGATTTTGAGCGATCAGCGGTCATTGGGGGTTGGCTAAATATAATTGCTTAATGGTGAAACATTAGGTTTAATGGATACATAATAAACGCTGAGTAACGCAGGGACAGCTTAGATACGATAGACACGCCAGTAAAGTTGGCTTGATATCGCTTAGACTATTAAAAGCAAATCCCCATAGCATTAGTAACACTAACTCTGACACACCGAGCAGGTAGCGCCTCAGTCCAACAAGCGATTATGCAACACAAACTGCGTGTCGCACAAATACTAAAATGTTAAGTTCAAATGGAGAGAATTTTGGAATTTGAAAGTTTAAACATAGAGAACATTATTTATGGTGCACTCGGATCGGCATTATTCGCTCTCATAGTTTTTATAATTCCCAAAGTATTAGGGTTTATAGCCAGGGCAAGAGCATGAAAAAAGCCTATGATTTCAATACCTTTTCAAGGTAACCTGTACTGCGCATAGCTTTTTTCTGTTTTGCGGGCATGCCTTTATTAAAGCTTGTTTCTGCTTTTAGCTGAT
>NZ_JACJFK010000002.1:0-97468 GCF_014164535.1 Pseudoalteromonas sp. SG41-2
TTATGAAGAAATAGTCGAACAGGTTTCGCAAGCGTGGAATAAATTCATTTCTGTTCCTGATACGGTTAAAAGCATATGCTCTAGAGACTGGATAAAATTGACTTAATCTTTATGCAGATTGGTATTATACGTATAATACCAATCGACTTAAATATTTAACCATTCTAGCGAGCTAAATAAAGCGCTAACTGCGTTATAAATTAACAACTACATGTCAAAATTTATGCCTTGCTATCACTCTATTTATCTGTCGCTATAAATGGTCAGTAACTTAACACGATTGGTATAAGATCATTTTATTGTTTTGAAAAACTCGCAAACTCACTATAAAACTTGCGTTTAGGCCTCTACCTATGCGATAAAATCATTATATTTATCATACAAATAGTGGGGCTTCATGGCACGTAAAAAAACAACTAAATCAAAAGGTTCATCAGGACTCAATCGTAAAAACAGTGAAAGCTTCATAGTTAAATTTAGTAATCATGCTGATACTCAACTGTGTGCTTCTGGTTTGATGTATAAAGTAATAGATGAGATCTCTGGTGAGCGAGTAACTGACACAGATACCGTGGTCATCAATCAGCGTATTATGCTTGCTGATGGCAGCGTAATAGCTGATAGTTATAAAGCTGGAATGCCTGAAGTATTTACCTTAGATGAGGCAATCGAAGGATTACGAGAAGGTATTTTATTGATGTCGGTTGGTTCTCGCTATGAATTTGTAATTCCTGCAGAGCTGGCGTGGGGACGCAAGGGGAATGGTGGAAAAATAGGAGCTAATGCCGTTCTACATTTTGATGTGCGCTTAATCCGTTTAGGATGACCATTATGCTATAGTTAAAAGTACTTTTCTTTAATGTAAGAGGGTTTTATGCCGCCATTTTCTAGTCGCGTTTACTTATTACGCCATGGCGAATTGATTGAGCAAGGAGTCTTGGCCGGACAGACAGATTTTTTACTCAGTGAACTTGGCCGTGCGCAATTACATCAAGCGTGCAGTGAGCTAACTAATATTGAGCTTGTACAAAGTTCGACTTTGAAACGTTGTAGCGAATTTGCCAGATCTTTTAGCCATGCCCAGCAAATACCACTTTTTCTGACCGATCAGCTCCGAGAGTTTAATTTTGGTGATTGGGATGGCTGTAAATATGATGATTTGTGGCAACAGACGGACTCTCCTAGTATTGGCGATTTCTGGCAAAGCCCTTGGCAAGTAACCCCCCCTCATGGCGAAAGTATGAGGGATTTTTATCAGCGAATAGCAACGTGGTGGCAAACGTTACTAATTGATATTGCAAGTAATCGTACTCAAGCACAATTAGTTTTAACGCATGCCGGAGTGATCAAGCAACTATTAGGTATTATTTGTCAGTTACCAAAAGAGTCGAATCAGCAAAACATATTTTCAATCGGTTATGGGAAGCTCATTTGTATTGATATTTACATAGATGATAGCGATAAAGCATGGCCCAGAATTGTGTTTTAAAAGACTATTTTTAGCCGTCTAGAAAGATATTAATTGAAATATTTACTCACCCGCCCATAATAGAGCCTTATGTATTTTGGAATGGGGTGTAACTCCTCAACTGTTCCCGCAACTGTAAGTCGCAAGCGCGATAAGTCAGATACAAAATACGTTAATTTATTACCTATTGAGCGGGCTAACTCTTCTATTATCACCATGATCATAATGGTTTGTAGTGTATTGGGTTTAGCTATTGCTAGAGAGATAACACATTGCAAATACCAGCAGTAATTGATCCCCCTTTACTTGAAGTAGCTAATTTATCGTGGTCGGTGGCAAATACCGCCATTTTGCACGATATTAATTTTGCAATAAAACCAGGCCAATTTATTGGTTTGTTAGGGCCTAATGGCGCAGGTAAATCAAGTTTATTGCGTTGTTTATACCGTTACACTAAACCAGTGTGCGGTGAGGTTATATTTGCAGGGAAAAATATTTGGCAGCTAAGTGCGGATGAATATGCCAAGCAGGTTGCTGTGGTGCTGCAAGAAACACCTTCGCAATTTAACCTATCGCTTTTTGATGTAGTGAGTCTTGGCCTTACGCCGCATAAAAGCTTATTTAGTTCGACAACTAAAAATGATCAACAAATTATTTTTCAGGCGATTGAGCAAGTTGGCTTGAGCCATCATTTACAGCAATCGTTTGATTCCCTTTCCGGTGGCGAGAAGCAACGCGCATTGATAGCACGTTCAATTGTACAAAGCCCTCAATTATTAATTATGGACGAGCCTACCAGCCACTTAGATATTAAATATCAAATTCAATTAATGGAGTTGGCTAAATCGCTAAATGTAACGGTATTAGCGTCGTTCCATGATCTTAATCTTGCAGCAAGTATGTGTGATGAACTACTGGTGATAAAGCAAGGTGAGTTAGTTGCAACGGGTAGCCCGGAATATGTCATCACGGAAGAAATGCTCAGCGAAGTATTTGGTGTCTGTGCCGAAGTCTCGGCGCATCCACAGAGTAAACAATTAAATAAGGTCATTCCGCGTATTACCTATTTTTACGGTTATCAAGGTGGTGGCGTTGATGCAAAAAAATAATTATTTTGCAGTCAGCGTGGCGCTATTTTTTGCCTTGTCGAGCATTTTTATAGCACTTAGCTTTGGTGCTGCGCCCAGTAAATTCATTGATGTATACCACAGTATTATAGGTCAGGGAGATGACTCCTTTATAGCGCGGATCATATGGCAACTGCGAATGCCACGAACATTGTTGGCGTTTTTAGCTGGCTCTGGTCTAGCTATTGCTGGTTTAATTTTACAAACCGTAACCCGTAACCCGTTAGCCGATCCTTACTTATTTGGTATTTCATCGGGAGCCTCATTTGGTGTGGTATGTTTTATGACACTAACAGGAGCCAGCGCGGGAATAACAATGTCGGCCGCGGCATTTGTTGGTAGTTTATTGACTATGTTATTACTGGTTTTTATTGCCGGACGAGCAGGTCGCGGACAAGTTGAAAGCATGCTCTTGGCTGGGGTCGCTTTATCCTTTTTATTCAGTGCCTTTACCAGCTTACTTTTATATTTTAGTGATCCGCAGGCGATCACGGCTATTTTATTTTGGACGCTAGGCAGCTTTGCTCGCGCACAATGGTCAACGTTATGGTTACCCGCTTTAGTTATTATTAGTTGCACCGGGCTGATGATGGGTTTTCGTCGGCAACTAAATGCAATGTTACTAGGTGATGAAAGTGCTGCAACTTTAGGAATACCGGTACAGCGGTTTCGGTTATTAATGTTGGTATTGAGCTCATTGATCACTGCAGTGTTAGTGGCGATGTGTGGTGGTATTGGTTTTGTTGGTTTGATGATCCCGCATATAGTACGGTTTTTTGTGTCGCAAGGCACTATTACTGGTTTGATCATGACGGCTTTAGTTGGCGGTATATTTATGGTGTGGGTTGATGTGCTATCGCGTGTTTTACTTGCAAATCAAGAATTGCCAATCGGTGTTATTACTTCTGCAATAGGCAGTATTTTCTTTTTATCGTTACTTTATTTTCGCAAGCGAGAGAGTTAGTCAGATGTTTAATATACCCACAGTAACTAATCAATTTGGTCACCTCATCATTGATAAGATTAACCAAAAAACTAAACCGCTTGGTGCACTTGGACAGTTAGAACAATGTGCAATACAACTGGTTACTTTGTTTAGCCAAAAAGTGGCAAGCGAAGATGCTTTTAAAACCTTTGCACCTGCAATCAATAAGCCTACTTTGCTGGTATTTGCAGGAGATCATGGTGTTGCTGCACAAGGGGTATCGATAGCGCCCAGTGATGTCACCTCACAAATGGTAGCTAATTTTGTCAGCGGTGGTGCCGCTATTAATGTCTTTTGCCAACAGTTAGGTTGGCAATTAGAAGTGATTGATTGTGGTATTTTGCATCCAGTCACAGCGCCAAGTGTCCATAATTGCCGTCTAGGAAGTATAACAAAGCCACTTAATACAGACATGGCAATGAATACCGCGCAGGTACAGCAAGGCTTTAATAATGCTAAACAGCTGGTGCAACAGCTCAGTCATAGTGGTTGTAATACAATTGCCTTTGGCGAAATGGGCATAGGTAATACCACCAGTGCAGCAGCGATTATGGCAGCTATGCTGAATTTACCTGCACAGCAGTGTGTTGGCAAAGGCACGGGTGTTAGTGATGATATTGTTACGCGTAAAATAACAGTTGTAGAGCAAGCGCTGGTATTGCATCAGTTACATTTAGCAGATCCTATTTCACTACTTGCAGCGTTAGGTGGCTTTGAAATTGTGCATATTACGGGAGCTATGTTGGCTGCGGCTGAGCAAGGCATGGCTGTAGTAGTTGATGGCTTTATTTGTAGTGCTGCGGCAATGGCCGCAATTAATATTAACCCAGCAGTGAAAGATTATTTAATTTTTGCACATTGCTCAAATGAGCAAGGCCATCGACTGATGTTGAACGTACTCGATGTTAAGCCACTGCTGCAACTTGATTTACGCTTGGGTGAAGGCACTGGCGCTGCGTTAAGTTTACCATTATTGCAAGCCGCACTTGGTTTTTATAATCAGATGGCTAGTTTTGCTGATGCTGGTGTTAAGCAGGTTGTCAGTTAATGCCTAACCCAGAGGCAAATAAAGTAACGCAATGGCAGTTACTGTTATTAGCAATTAGCTTTTTAACCCGGCTACCGGTGCAGTTGCGCTTTAATGTAAGCGGTGCTCATTTAAATCAAGCAAGTCGCTATTTTGCTTTAGTGGGTTTACTGCTTGGTGGATTATTAGCACTCAGCTACGGCGTTTTTCAATTACTGTTACCAGCATCAATAAGTGTATTACTAATGATGGCGGCCGGGTTGTTATTAACAGGCGCATTTCATGAAGATGGCTGGGCCGATGTATGGGATGGTTTTGGCGGTGGTTGGCAGGTGTCGCAAAAGCTTGCCATTATGAAAGATAGTCGTCTTGGTACTTATGGTGCTGCGGCATTATTTATTATGCTGCTGGTTAAATTTCAAAGCCTACTCTTTCTTAGTGAGTCATTGATTACTGTATTGAGTGCAATTGTTATCGGGCAATGTGTAAGCCGAGTAGTGGCAACCAGTTTAATTATGGGGATGGAGTATGTAAGTGAAGATGCGACTTCAAAAGTAAAGCCGCTTGCTATGCACCTATCGGTCACTAGTTTAGTTACGTTACTTGTAACCGCCGCTACTTTACTGGTTAGCTTGATTGCTGTTGGTGTATTGTTATGGCAAACCGTATTCATTCTTGTAGCAGTATTACTGATCCTAAGAGTCATTTTGATCCGCTGGTTTAAACAGCAGTTAGGTGGTTACACTGGCGATTGTTTAGGTGCCGCGCAGCAGCTAAGTGAAATTGCCATTTACTTAACTTTTGTGAGTGTATTATGAACGCTAACCACACATTTATTTTAGGCGGCGCACGCAGTGGAAAAAGCCGCTTTGCTGAACAGCTTGCACAGCAAAGCAATAAAAGCGTTATTTACCTCGCAACGGCGCAAGCCCACGATACTGAAATGCAAGATCGTATAGTCCATCATCAACAACAGCGCCCTGTCGATTGGCCGTTAGTTGAGGAGCCAATTGCATTGGCTGAAGCGTTACAAACACACAGCAGCAAAGATAACTGTATTTTAGTTGATTGCTTAACCTTATGGTTAAGTAACTGTTTATGTCACGCCACAAGTGATTGTTGGGATGAACAGAAATCAGCACTACTAAATACCCTTGAAAATTTACCGGGGCAAGTGATTTTTGTCAGTAACGAAGTTGGCCACGGTATTGTGCCTTTGGGCGAGCTAAGCCGCCGGTTTGTAGATGAATCAGGCTGGTTACATCAAGCCATTGCCGCAAAAGCTGCGCGAGTTGAATTTATAATGGCAGGTCTTGCCTTAACACTGAAAGGGCAGTCATGATGAAAACATTAATGGTACAAGGTACTACTTCTGATGCAGGGAAAAGTACTTTAGTTGCAGCATTGTGCCGAGTATTTGTTGAACGCGGGATCAAAGTTGCTCCATTCAAACCGCAAAATATGGCCTTAAACAGCGCTGTAACAGAAGATGGCGGCGAAATAGGTCGTGCGCAAGCACTACAGGCGATTGCAGCTAAAGTGGCGCCACGGGTTGATTTTAACCCCATTTTACTCAAGCCCAATAGTGATACTGGCGCTCAAGTGATAATTCACGGTAAAGCCATTAGTAATATGGAAGCAGGTGCTTATCATGATTATAAAAAAGTCGCGATGGATGCGGTACTGGCTTCGCAACAGCGTTTAAGCGAAGAGTTTGAGCTACTGGTAGTTGAAGGTGCGGGCAGTCCGGCTGAAATTAATCTACGTGCGGGTGATATTGCTAATATGGGTTACGCCGAAGCGGTTGATTGCCCCGTGATCATTATTGCAGATATAGATAAAGGCGGTGTGTTTGCGCATTTGGTCGGTACTCTTGCGCTATTAAGCGAGTCAGAACAAGCCCGAGTAAAAGGCTTTGTGATCAACCGTTTTCGTGGCGATATAGGCTTATTGCAAGGTGGCCTTGATTGGCTTGAAGAGTACACCGGTAAACCAGTGTTAGGGGTGTTGCCGTATTTACATGATCTCGCCCTAGATGCTGAAGACGCGGTAGCGATAGATAATCAAGTAAGCCAAGCAAAAATAAAAATCGCAGTATTGCTACTTCCTCATATTAGTAACCACACTGATTTTGATGCGCTGCGTTTAAACCCGCAAATTGACATTAATTACATTCGCCATACTCAAGCAATTCCACACGTTGATCTGATCATCATTCCTGGCAGTAAAAATGTTATTAATGATTTAGCCTTTTTAAACAATGAAGGCTGGGGCGAGCAGATTCAGCGTCACTTGCGTTATGGCGGTAAGTTATTAGGTATTTGCGGAGGTTTGCAAATGCTCGGCACAGATATTTATGACCCTGAGGGTGTGGAATCAAGTAAAACACACTGTAAAGCTTTAGGGCACGCTGATTTTACCACTCATTTAGGGCAGCATAAAGTACTAACTCAAGCTGCTGGTGTGATCCATCTTGGCGGTCAACAAGCAAAAGTGGCAGGCTATGAAATACACGCCGGTTGCAGCGCTGGCCCAGCATTTAAAAAGCCTTTTTTACAATTTACTCAGCATCCACAGCATGTTGTGCAAGATGGTTTTATATCAGATGATGATTGTATAGCAGGTACTTACTTACATGGCTTATTTGATAGCAGTGCAGCTACGCAACTAATACTGGATTGGGTATTGCCAAATAGTGGTATTACCCAATTAATAGATATAGACACACATCGCGAGCAGCAATTAACGCGCTTAGCCACGATGTGTAAAGAACATTTAGATTTAGACAAAATAACGCAAATTTACCAAAACTGGGAAGGAGTTAATCATGAGCGACACACATAACGACAAGCACCAACAACGCCAACAAAAAGTAAAAGATAAAGTTGATGAGCGTATAGCCGCAGCACAAACTGAGAAAGGCGTTTTTCAGGTGATCACTGGTAATGGTAAAGGTAAATCAACCTCAGGGTTTGGCACGGTAACACGTTGTGTAGGCCATGGCATGAAAGCTGCTGTGTGCCAGTTTATTAAAGGTACTTGGCCGTGTGGTGAGCGTAATGTATTGCAAGGCGCAGGGGTTGAATTTGCCATTATGAACACAGGTTTTACCTGGGAGACGCAAAATAAAGAATCAGATACCGCAGCGGCGCAAGCGACTTGGCAAGAAGCAAAACGTATGTTGGCTGACGAATCAATTAATTTAGTATTACTTGATGAAATTACTTATATGATCACCTACGGCTACATTGATTTAGACGAAGCACTCGAAGTGATCGCTAATCGTCCGCCAATGCAATCTTTAATTATTACTGGCCGTGGTGCGCACCGCAAGTTAACTGACTTAGCTGATACTGTTAGTGAAGTGCGCAATGTTAAGCATGCATTTGATGCTGGTGTTAAAGCGCAAATAGGATTTGATTATTAATGGCTACGCTTAGGCTTGTACTCGTTTTATCGCTGGCTCTGTGCTGCTTTAAGCTCGTGGCTGATCCTAACAAGCAGCAATTAAGAATTATCGCCTTGGCCCCGCATATTGTTGAAAACCTCTATACCATCGGAGCTGGTGAGCAAATCGTGGGAACCGTGGAATATGCTGATTTCCCTGCTGCGGCCAATGATATCCCACGTATCGGTGGTCACCAAGGTATTCAAATAGAAAAGCTACTGGCCCTCAAACCTGATTTAGTTTTAGCATGGAAAACGGGTAGCAAAGCTGAGGATTTAGCACGTGTTAAAAGTTTTGGTATTGATATAATTTACAGTGACGCGAGTGAAGTAGATAAAGTACCCAATGAACTGCGCCGTTTAGGTGAGCTTACTGGACGTGAGCAATCAGCCGAGCAAGCCGCACTTGAATTTGAGCAAAAAATTGCTGTAATCAAAGCCAAGCAGCAAGGTAAAAGTAAGGTCGCGGTATTTTACCAGCTATGGGCAGAACCGATGATGACGGTGGGTAAAAATACCTGGATCAATCAGTTAATCGAAATTTGCCAAGGTCGTAATGTATTTGCTAGCAGCCGAACTGATTACCCTCTGATAAGTATTGAAAATGTGATCGTGGCAAAACCAGAGATCATTATATTGCCTAATGAAAAGTCACAAGCGCAGCAAACTGTGATTGATTGGACACAATGGCCCGAAGTACCCGCGGTAAAGCACCACCAGTTTATTAGCGTCAATGCTGATTTACTACACCGCTTTACCACGCGTATGTTGGATGGTCTTGCTGATATGTGTACTAAAATAGATGATTCACGCGTTGCAATTAAGGAGCCACAATGAGTGATTGGCAAGACTTTTTAAAAACCGAATGTGCAAAAACTTATATGCAGCAGACGTTGGATACAGTTGCTCAAAAGCGCAGCGAAGGTATTGCTGTATATCCGCCAGAGCAGTATGTATTTAGTGCATTTGATGCAACACCGTTAAGTAATATAAAAGTGGTTATTTTAGGACAAGATCCTTACCACGGCGAAGGACAAGCACATGGTTTGTGTTTTTCGGTATTACCAGAGGTTGGTAAACTTCCTCCCTCATTAAAAAATATCTATAAAGAGCTGGCTACAGATATCGATGGTTTTCGCGTGCCTACGCACGGTTATTTACAACGCTGGGCAGAGCAAGGGGTGTTTTTACTTAATACCGTACTGACTGTTGAGCAAGGCCAAGCCCATTCCCATAAACACTTAGGTTGGGAGCAGTTTACCGATAAGGTTATTGCCCATATTAATCAACACTGTGAAGGTGTGGTATTTATTTTATGGGGTGCTCACGCACAAAAGAAAGGTAAAGGCATTGATAGTACGCGTCACCATATTTTAAATGGCCCGCACCCATCGCCGTTGTCTGCGCATCGTGGCTTCTTTGGTTGCCAGCATTTTTCCGCTACCAATCAGTTATTAACACAGCAAGGGCAAACAGCGATCGATTGGCAAGTTTAGGAATTGTAGGTGCGAGTTTATCCCGCGCAGAATGTTAAGCTTGTCGCGATGTAAAATCGCAGCTACGGATCTAGGCGGGGGTTATTATTCTGCGCAGAATATACGTTAACTGATAAAAACAAAGGCCCTTACTTTATCGGTAAGGGCCTTTTAGTTGGTTAGTAGCTATTGCGAAATTAAAAATCTAATTCATCAATCGCAATATTGTCTGTAAAAAAGTCTAGTTCCTGTAGTTCTTTACGTAAACGTTGCTTGTCTTTTAAAGCTTCGATTTCGCGCCATTTTCTCTTTTTATTTTTTTGAGAGGTCTTTCTTGTTGTATCAGGACCTTCTAATATCTCTAAAATATCGTCTAGGCTATCCATGAACTTCTCCTATTGAATTTTTTGAACCTCGAAAATACCTATACCACAGGCCACACTAAAATAGAATAAAAAAGTGACATTTATGTTACAGGTAAGTGATAAATTAATGAATAGAGATTATTTTCAGGCATAAAAAAACGCCGCAAATGCGACGTTTAATTTAAACGATAAAAGCGATTACATTGCTTTAAAACGTGCTTCTAGTTGCTCTTGTGCATCAGCAAAAGAACGAATACCTTCAGCTAGTTTTTCTGTCGCCATGGCATCTTGATTATGTAACCAACGGAACTGAGCTTCAGTTAGTGGTGCAGGTTTAGGCTCTTTAGCAATATCACTTTCAAGTAAATACTCCTGTGCACCTTCAAGGTTGCCTAGCTCTTCTAAAAGGTTAGGACTGATGGTTAGTTTATCGCAACCAGTTAGTGCGATGATTTCACCGGTGTTACGGAAACTTGCGCCCATAACAACCGTTTTATAATCATGGCGCTTATAAAATTCAAAAATACTGCGTACTGATTGCACGCCTGGATCTTGTAATGGATCGGTTGGTTTTTCTAAGCCGTTAGCAACGTGCCAATCTAAAATACGGCCAACAAATGGTGAAATCAAAAATACGTTAGCATCTGCACAAGCACGGGCTTGAGCATCACTAAATAGCAGCGTTAAGTTACACTTAGTACCTTCTTTTTCAAGTTGCTCTGCGGCTTTAATACCTTCCCACGTTGAGGCAACTTTGATTAAGATTTTATCTTTGCTCACACCTTCTTTTTCATAAAGGCTTAGTAATGTGTGTGCTTTAGCAATTGTTGCTTGAGTATCAAATGATAAACGCGCATCAACTTCTGTTGAAATATAACCCGGCACAATGTCACTGATCTCTTTACCTAGTAATACAGCAAAGTAGTCACAGGCTAGTTCTAATTGTTTAGCAGCGTCTTGCTCGGTTTCTTTAGCATAACTCCACGCTTTATCTAAATACGGCTTATAGGCTTCAATTTCACTGGCTTTTAATAGCAATGAAGGGTTAGTTGTTGCATCTTCCGGTTGGTGTTTTTTAATCGCTTCAATATCACCAGTGTCGGCCACGATAGATGAATGTTGTTTGAGCCTTTGTAGAGCTGAAGTCATTTGCTTTCCTCATTCCAAGCAAGTTAAAAGAAAATCTACTGTAACTACCTTATACTGCAGCACTGTGACAGCGCTTAATAGGTCTTATGTCCGTATCAGTGAAGAACGAAGGTGCATAGCATAATTTGCTGTGCGAATAAGGTAGGTATCATACCAATCAATTCTAACTAATTGATATAAACAAAACGTGCTTTTCGTTTCATTTAATGTTGAAATTGACATTAAATAATTTCCAAGTCAATAGCTAACTATGATCACTGTTATTTCACCTGCAAAAAATTTAGATTTCGAGAGCCAAGCAAGCACTGATAAATTCACGCAACCTGAGTTACTTGAGCACAGCGAAGAGTTGATGACGGTGTGCCGCGAATTAACGCCGGCACAAATTGGCAGTTTAATGAAAATTAGCGATAAGCTTGCAGGCCTTAATGCTGCGCGCTTTAGTGAGTGGTCGCAACCGTTTACTACCGACAACGCTAAACAAGCCGTGATGGCTTTTAATGGCGATGTATATGGTGGTTTAGATGCAAACAGCTTAACTGCCGGGCAACTTGATTACGCGCAAAGTCACCTACGTATTTTGTCAGGCCTTTACGGGTTATTAAAACCACTTGATTTAATGCAAGCGTATCGCTTAGAAATGGGCACTAAGCTTGATAACAGCCGTGGTAAAAACCTCTATGAATTTTGGGGCAGTATTATTGCTGATAAACTAAATAGCGTACTCGCTGAGCAAGATAGCCAATATCTAGTAAATTTAGCATCAAACGAGTATTTTAAAGCGGTTGATAAAAAAGCCTTAAACGCGCAAATCATTACTCCACACTTTAAAGACTGTAAAAACGGCCAATATAAAATTATCAGCTTTTATGCTAAAAAAGCGCGCGGCTTGATGGCTCGCTACATTATTGAGAATAAAGTTACCCAGTTAAGTGATTTAAAAAAGTTTACTGTTGATGGTTACTACTACAGTAGCGAAGCGACCCAAAAAGAGCTGGAGCCAGTATTTCTAAGAGATGAACAAAACTAGTTATTAATCTGTTTAAAAGCCCTGCAATGCATGGCTTTTTAGTTTTGGCGCTTATTTTGCAATAACCTGACACTATTTATAAAATAATCAAGGTTAAGCAATGCTAAAAATACCTTCTATCAGCGATGCCGAAAAACTTATTGAAGAAAAACTCGGTGGCTGGTTTGATGTCGTAATAAGTCATATACCTAATTTTATAGTGGCGGTGATCATCGCCATTGTTTTCTCAATTCTCGCGCGTTTTTTAGGTTCGATGATGCGCAATGTTTTACGCCGCTCGTTAGACTCCCAACAAATTGCAGACTTAATGGCATCGATATTCAAGATGATAGTACTGTGTGTTGGGTTATTTGTTGCCCTCGATTTTATAGGGCTAAAAGGCACTGTAACGTCATTACTGGCTGGTGCTGGGATTGTTGGTCTAGCAATTGGTTTTGCCTTTCAAGATATGACCGAGAACCTAATAGCTGGTATTGCTATGGGTATTCGCAAACCCTTTAAAACAGGCGATGTTATAAAAACCGATGATGTGTTTGGCAATGTGCGCTCAATAAATTTGCGCAACACGCTTATCGAAAACTTTTATGGGCAATTGATTTTAGTGCCTAACAAAATACTTTTTCGTAATGTATTACGTAATTACAGTACCTTAGGTGTACGCCGCATTGAAGTGCCGGTGGGCATTTCATATGGTGATGACCCAGAGCTGGCAGCCGAGGTGATAGTTAAAAAAATCAATGAATTTGATTTTGTAATTAAACAAGACGAAACCGCTGTTTATGCCGAAGGGTTTGGCGACAGTAGTGTCAACTTACTGGTGTGGTTTTGGATCAAATATCCCGGCGAGGCAGACTTTATGAGCGTACGCCATAAAGCAATTGTGGCAGTCAAACAAGCGCTAAGTGACGCTGATATTAGTATTCCATTCCCAATTCGCACCCTTGATTTTGGTATTAAAGGCGGTGAAAAACTCGATGCGATGATCACTGAAAAGCGCCAGCACTCAGAACAATAAATGGTTCTATCAACAGGTAATATTTACCTGTTGATAGTGCTAATTTACACAAATTTACAGCTGGTAATACAGTTGTTGATTGGCGCATATTTACCAGTATTAAGTTTTCTACTGATAGACAGCATTTATGGCGAAGCATCAAAACAAGTAAAAGGCAGTGGTCATAGTTTAGTTATCGCTAGCCGATTATCGACTTTACTTATTAGACACTAGCTAAAACTAAGGCTAGTGTCTAATAAGTAAAGTCGAAGGTAAAATTAATGAATAACATTAAAGTGAGCAATGAAGAACCAAGTAGCCCATGTATTCGGCATTGTTGTTTAGATAAAAACGATACCTGTATCGGTTGCTTTAGAACCCTTGATGAAATTCTCGCGTGGCACAGTGCAAGCCCTGCGCAAAAGCTGCAAGTTCTTAATGAATGCCAAAATCGCAAAAACGCGCAACATAAATAATCACTTTGTAGAGCAGTCTGCAAAAGCTAACCACAAACTTCAAGATTAGTACCATTTAATTCGTAATAAAGATAAAAACCGTATACTAGTTTTTACCGCTCTGTACTGCCCGTTAATAAACACTCCAACACACACAAAGAATAAGTTAGCGATACACTCGTGCCACTGCATTTGTGCTAAGCATCCATAATCGATGGTGTTTTTGAATTTTTGATTGCATACGTATTCAATTTTCATTTTGTGAGAATCCCTCTACTGTTAATTCTTTGTAAATGAAGAATGCCTATTACTTGACAACACAACGGAACACACAATGAAAATTAAAAGAATAGTAACCACTATTGGGCTAAGCGTTGCCCTAAGTGCTACGTCGATTGCAAATGCAACACCAACAACATTCGTCCATCTATTTGAATGGAACTGGCAAGATGTAGCCCTCGAATGTGAACAATACCTAGGACCTAAAGGCTATGCTGCGGTACAGGTATCGCCGCCTAATGAACATATACAAGGCAGCCAATGGTGGACGCGTTATCAACCTGTCAGTTACCTATTGCAAAGCCGAGGCGGTAACCGCGAGCAGTTTATTGATATGGTTAATCGCTGTAATGCCGCTGGCGTTGATATTTATGTAGATACTTTAATCAATCATATGGCTGCAGGCAGTGGTACAGGTACCGCTGGTAATACCTATGGTAATAAACAATACCCAATTTATAGCCCACAAGACTTTCACACCAGTTGCACCATTAATGGCTCTGACTACGGCAACGATCGTTACCGAGTACAAAACTGTGAGTTAGTTGGACTCGCAGATTTAGATACCGCTGCAACGTATGTCCAAAACACATTAGCGGCTTACATTAATGAATTACAAGCCATTGGTGTTAAGGGGTTTCGGTTTGATGCCTCTAAACATGTTGCAGCCAGTGATATTCAAAGTTTAATGGCGAAAGTGAATGGCTCGCCAGTGGTCTTTCAAGAAGTAATTGATCAAGGTGGCGAGGCTGTTGGTGCCTCTGAGTATTTAGCGTCAGGTTTAGTTACGGAATTTAAATACAGCACTGAACTTGGCAATACCTTTAGAAATGGCTCGCTCGCATGGTTAAGTAATTTTGGTGAAGGGTGGGGGTTTATGCCAAGTGCATCAGCTGTAGTATTTGTAGATAATCATGATAATCAACGCGGTCATGGTGGTGCCGGTAATGTAATTACCTTTGAAGATGGCCGCTTGTACGACTTAGCAAACGTATTTATGTTGGCTTACCCGTATGGTTATCCAAAAGTAATGTCTAGTTACGACTATCATGGTGACACAGATGCTGGTGGTCCAAGCGTACCTGTGCATAACAACGGTAATTTAGAATGCTTTGCGAGTAATTGGCAATGTGAGCATCGTTGGGCATACATTGCAGGTGGCGTAGATTTTAGAAATAATACAGCTGATAACTGGGCAACAACCAATTGGTGGGATAATACTAACAATCAAATAGCCTTTGGTAGAGGAAGTTCAGGTCATGTTGCCATTAATAAAGAAGGCTCAACACTCAATACTACCGTGCAAACAGATATGGCTCCAGGGCAATACTGTAACGTGCTAAAAGGAGCGCTGACTAATGATGCAACAAGTTGTACTGGTGAAGTTATTACTGTTAATGCAAATGGCACTATAAACTTAAATGTAGCCGCGTGGGATGCAATGGCTATTCATAAAAATGCCAAGCTAACCACTAATTCAACCCCTGATCCTCAGAGTGATTGGCAGCGAACTGTGATATTTATTAACGCACAAACGCAAACTGGCCAAGATATGTTTATTCGCGGCGGGATTGACCATGTTTATGCGAACACAAATCTTGGGCGTAACTGCCAAACAAGCAACTTTGAATGTGCTATGCCAATTCGCCATAATAATTTGCAAAGTGCCACTACCAGTCCTTGGAAAGCAAACGATAATTACCTAGATTGGTATGGTATTGAAACGGGCCAAAGTAGTGAGGCGCAAGGGACCGCAACCGATTGGACAACTAATATTTGGCCAGCAACTTGGGGAGCAGAAAAAACCGTTGCTAATGATGGCTTTGGTGTTACACCACTGAATATTTGGGGGGAACATTACTGGCTGCTTGATGTTGATATGGATTGCAGCAAAGCGGTTAATGGATGGTTTGAGGTAAAAGCGTTTATTAAAAATGGTCAGGGCTGGGAGGGTAATATCGCGCAAGTAAACACCCCTTATGCTAGTACTAATCATGTTGCTCAATGCGGCAAAATTAATAAATTTGAGTTTAATAATTCAACGGTAGAAATACGCAATTTCTAATTTTATTACAGATAAATCCCAGCTAAACCATAAGTATGCGTTTAGCTGGGATTTTACTTTGTAAGTCATGTTTTGGAGATTTGCGTTTTCTGTGTTTTAAGTAAACCTAAGTTGAATCACCAGAAAATCAGTTGCTTTAACTCTTTAATCTTTAGCCTAGCAGCTTTAAACTCTTCAATCTCTCACCTGCATTTTATTTTCTATGATTGCTACACCTTGGGTGTTTTCTAAAAACTTTTGTGCCAGTGCGCGTTCAAAGCCGGTTTCGGTTAGACCATAAATGGCTACTTTGTTGCCATCAACGTGTACTCGCAGTTGCGAGAGGTTTAGGTTTGGATTGCTGCGCAGTTTATCAATTATAGTCTGCTGTAGTGTTGGTTGAGGAGAAACGCTGCTGATCATAATTGTACTAGTGGCTGCACTGACTTGCGTTGCGCAGGCGAGTAAAAATACACAGCATAGTGATACCAATGATACAGTTAATTTGAAGCGACTCATGATTTCCCTCATAACATCTATTGTATGTGTTTAGTGAATAGTAAGCCTACTGTTACAATATTTATTCCAACTTTAACGCATTGAAATTGAAGGGGTATTTTAAGTTCGGGTAATGTTTTTGGAATTTTTTACATTCAACTGAGTAAAAAGTACGGCGATTAGCTAACTAATTTAGATTTGTAGTTGTTGTTTAGTGCAGCTAGAGCGATGCAATATATTTTATTGCTAAGTGATGATCGTAGCTGCAAGATTGTAATGAGCAAGCTAAATGGGGGGCACAAGATAATTAATTTGCATGACTGCTATGAGAGGGTTTAATAATTTACTGCGAGTAGGTAAAACTGAATGTAAAAAGCCGAGACTATGATAAGTCTCGGCTTTTTATGTAGCGTCAAAGCAGATGAATTATTTCTTTTTCTTGGCTTTTGCTTTGGCCTTTTTACGGGCTTTGATTTTTACCGGATCTTTATGTTTTTTGATTGGCGCTTTAGCTTCTTTATGACGCGGCTCAAATCCTTTAACAACACGGCGTTTAAGGCGCAGCTCAATGTAGCGTTCAATTTTGGCTAATACTGCAATGTCATGGGCTTCTACTAACGAAATTGCAATGCCTTTCTTACCTGCGCGAGCAGTGCGGCCAATACGGTGAACATACACGTCTGCTGTGCGTGGCATATCAAAGTTGATCACATGACTAATATCAGCCACATCAATACCGCGGGCGGCAACATCAGTCGCAACTAATATTCTTGTACGGCCACTGTGGAAATTTTCCATTGCCTTCATGCGTTTGTCTTGTGGCATCTCGCCACGTAACCAGGCTGCGCGAACCCCAGCATTGGTCAGCTCGCCGACTAATGTTTCTAGGCGATCACGGGTTTTAACAAACACAATAGCTTTGCTTAAGTCTTCACTGTTTAGTATTTCAACCAACATTGCTAATTTATGGTTGTAATCATCAGCAATGTGTACCCATTGGTGGATTTTAGCTTTTTCTTTACGTGAAGATTCAGCTTCTAATAGGGCTGGATCTTTTAAAATTTGCTCTGCAAATCGTTCAACGCTATCGCCTTCAAGAGTGGCTGAGAATAAAAAGCACTGACGACGATTTTTTGCTTCTTCGCAAATACGCATCATTTCTTTACGAAAGCCCATGTCTAACATGCGGTCTGCTTCGTCTAAAATAAGCATCTCGACGTTTTCGGCATGAAAGTTTTCGGTTTCTAAATATTCCATTAATCGCCCTGGTGTGGCGATTAATATATCGTTATTTTTTTCAAAAATTTCTTTATGCGTACCGTAGTTAATACCGCCAGTAACAACACCAATTTTAAGGTTAGTGCCTTTAGCAAGTAGTTCACACTGTTCATGAATTTGATAAGCTAACTCGCGCGTTGGAGTCATGATCAAAACACGGGCAAAACCAGGCTCGCGACGCGGGAAATCAAGTAAGTATTGAATCGCCGGGATCAAAAATGCCGCTGTTTTACCAGTACCGGTTGGTGCAGAGGCTAAAATATCACGGCCTTGCAGCGCTTCAGGGATCGCTTGTTGTTGAATGCTAGTTGGGGTTTCGTAACCCATTTTAGCAACGGCTTGTAGTATCTTGTTATCAATATCAAAATCAGAAAATTGCATAGAGTGTCAAAAATAGAGGACAATTGCTGGTAATTATACGCGCTATCCGCCAGTTGGTGAATGAAAAGGTGAAAAAATGTCAGGCTTTGTGTTTAAACAATTTAAAGTAGCGCAAACGCGCAGTGCGATGAAGGTCTCGACGGATGGAATTTTACTCGGTGCATGGGCTGACTTAACTACTTCACAGCGGTTACTTGATATTGGCACAGGTACTGGGTTGTTGGCATTAATGTGCAAGCAACGCAAACCAACTATGCAGGTTAATGCTGTTGAAATTGATGCCAATGCATGTGCTGATGCGCAGCAAAATTTTACAAATAGCCCATGGTCCGATATTAAATTGATGCAAAAAGCTATTCAGCAAGTAACCACCACAACTGAGTTTGATGTTGTGATCAGTAACCCTCCGTATTTTAATGCCAGTTTAAAAGGGCAGGACTTAGCCCGTAATACCGCACGTCATACAGATAGCTTAAGTTTTAGTGAGTTAATCACTGCATTCAAACACCTTAGTCACCAAAATGCTTTTTTAAATGTGATTCTACCTTGCCCAGAAGCGCAGTTGTTTATTGCACAAGCGCAATTACAAGGTTTGTATTTAGTGCGCCATTGTTTAGTACAAACTACTGCCACTAAAGCGCCGAGCAGGAGCTTAATGTGCTTTGCTTATCAGATGCAAGAATGCGAGCTGACCAGCTTAACGATTCATGGTCAAGGGGCTCAATATAGCGATGAGTATATAGCTCTGTGTAAGGATTTTTACTTGAAAATGTAATCATCATTGAATAAAAGGTACATTTATCGCACACTGATGAAAAACCTGAGTGATAGATATGGATAATCAACTACCTAAACCTTTTATTTTTGTACTTTCCTTAGTGCAAGGCATTGTTCTTACTTTGTTATATCGTAGTGTTGAAAATCAGCTATGGCCTGCGACAGAGCCAGTTTGGTTGTTTTCTTTAGTTACTTTTACCATTAGTTTTGTGCTACTGACTTTACTTGCTGTAGAGCAAGCTAATATTAAAAAACTGCTTAGTTACTTGTTACCATTTAGTCTGTTGTTATCACTCCTTGGTGCTTATATTGGTGCTCAGCAATACCCTATTGCGCTGGTTAATAACGATGCTTTAACGGCCATTTTTATATTCACAGCCTTAATTGCCAGCTTTAAAGCACTTATGTATATCCAACAACTGATTGGTAATGAAGCAATTAGTTATAGCCAATTATTCAAGCTCTCATGGCGAAACTTTATTTTATTTGCAGAGTGTTGGTTATTCGTTTTAATTTTCTGGGGAATTTTGCAGTTAGGAGCGGCGCTATTTAATGCGTTAGAGATTACATTTTTCTCTGAGCTACTCAAAAAAGACTGGTTTTGGATCCCAACTTTAACCTTAGCGTTCGGTTTTGCCACGGTGATCTTTAGAGGGGTTATGCATATAGAAGATAACATCTCATTTTTATTGCAAACCTTGATTAAGTTTTTACTGCCAGTACTTACGGTTATTTCTTTAGGCTTTTTAGCGACGCTACCGTTTACGGGGCTAGATAAATTATGGCAAACAGGCAGTGGTAGCTCGTTAGTTTTATGGTTACAGGTACTCACTTTATTTTTTGTGAATACGGTTTATCAATACGCTGCTGATCAGCGACCTTATAAAATTGTAATACACAGGTTAGTATTTTTTGGTATTGCTTTATTACCAATTTACAGTGTGATTGCCGCTTATGGCATTTGGCTTAGAGTTGAACAATACGGGATCACGGTGGGTCGCTGCTGGGCTATTTTAGTGTGTCTTTTACTTGCGTGTTTTTCATTCGGGTATTTAGTCGGGATCGTTAAAAAGCGCGATGCATGGCAACAAGTGCAAAGCAAAGTTAATATTGTGATGGGGGTAGTGATTTTAATATGCATGCTACTAGTGAACTCGCCAGTTTTGAATTTTCAGCGTTTATCTACCGAGAGTCAAATCGCGCGCTTAAATGAAGGTGACGTGAGTATTGAAGAATTTGATTATTATTACTTCTCAAGTAATTTAGGACGCCAAGGCTATCTTGCAATGCAAAAGTTACAAGCGCAAATTCAGAGTACTCATCCAGAGCAAGCAATGATTATTGAGCGAATGTATGTCAACCCAGATAATCCAGAGTTTAAGGCTTTAGCCGAGCAAACATCAATAACAGAGTTTGTTACGCACTCGAAGTTTTGGCCTAGGCAGCAGGTGTTTTCGGATGAGTTGATTCAGGCTGTATTCGAGAGCTTACATTTCAACCGCTGGACACCGCTTAAAAGTCATTCATTTTATTTTATCGCCATAGATTTAAATCAAGATGAACAACTCGATTATGTATTTATAGATGAAACGAATAACTCAACTGAAGCTAATCTGTGGTTGCATGATGGTACTCAATGGCAATCAAAATACATGACTATCGATAATCCCGAGCAAATTAAATTACTAAAAACACTGATTGATGCAGATAACATTGAGGTTGTACAACCCAAATATAATGATTTGAAAATTGGCGATGTGCTGTTTAAAGTCAGGAGTGATATTGATTACTAAACAGGGTTTAAGGTCAGAGTGT
This sequence comes from Pseudoalteromonas sp. SG41-2, assembly GCF_014164535.1. NCBI lineage: Bacteria > Pseudomonadati > Pseudomonadota > Gammaproteobacteria > Alteromonadales > Pseudoalteromonadaceae > Pseudoalteromonas > Pseudoalteromonas sp. SG41-2. The sequence continues at coordinate 20,595 of NZ_JACJFK010000002.1, forward strand.
TCAAAATATTAGTTAGTAATTCAATATAAAGTTCAACGCAATAACGTTTAGCGTAATACATTGAATCACCAAACTAATAAATATTGTTAGGCTAAGTAACAGCAGGAGCATACAGAAAATTATTCTGCTATAGCTCCTGGTATTTCGGTAATTACAGCCAGATACTGGCTTTAATTGGCATCAAATAACTCAAATATTCGGTTGTCACCAGGAGCCGTTTTTACCACTTGCAACAAGGCATTTGCCACGTTTTCACGGCTGACTTTTGCATCTTTACGTTCACTTGGCCGTTGTGTGGTGATTTGCAATGAAGCACTGTCGTTGGTAAGTGAACCTGGGCGTACAATAGTATAATTTAGGCCGCTATTGATTAGATGTTCGTCAGCCATATGTTTAGCAACTAAGTAAGGTTTTAAATCGCTTTCTGTTGCATCAGGATCATCTGCGCCAATCGAACTGACCATAATAAAGTTTTTAATATCATATTGCTTTGCATAATTTACGGCTTTAACCGCAGCCCATAAATCAATTAATAATGTTTTATCATCGCCGGTATTTCCGCCAGAACCGGCAACAAAAATTACCTGTTCGCAGCCTGCAAATGCTTGGCTAAAGTCACCCTCGAGATCTTGCTCAGTTACGCTGAGGTAGGGACTGCTTAAATCGCTTAACTTATTTTTATCACGTACGAGAGCGACAACCTGATGCTGATCATTAAGTAGTAACTGTGTCGTTATTTTACCAATCTGGCCACTTGCGCCTATGATTAATGTTTTGCTCATCATTAACTCCTTCAAAAAATAGCTAAATTGCTCACTGTGTTTATAGACCTTGGGGGAGATATTTATTTTTAAAGGGCTAGAACCACTTTATTACTTAAACCAGAGTATTTAGTTTTCATTTTTGTAAAGCTGACTTTCAGCTGATATCGACTAACCTTTATTTAATAAGGTCACATATTTGGAGCGTAAAATGACGGTTTCAGCAATACCAAAGGGGTATCATGCAATTACTCCTTACTTGATAATTAACGGCGCAGCAAAAGCAATCGAGTATTATGAGAAGGTATTTAATGCCCAGCTCATTATGCAAATGCCGCTGCCAGATGGCGGGATTGCTCACGCAGAAATTAAAATTGGTGATTCGCATATTATGCTTTCAGATATGTGCCCTGAAGCGCATTTTAAAAGCCCTGATGAGCTTGGCGGCACGCCTGTGAGCTTAATGCTTTACGTTGCAGATGTAGATGCCGTATTTGCTAATGCGGTTGCCTTAGGTGGTAAAGAAATACGCCCAGTACATGACCAATTTTACGGTGATAGGGCCGGTACATTACAAGACCCATTTGGCCATGTATGGACAATAGGCACTCATAAAGAAGACCTTAGCGATGACGAGATTAGTCAACGCATGGTTGATCTGATCAGTAAAGAAGAAGACGCATAAATTATAGTGGCTGATATCTGATCTCATAGTTTTGAAAAATAGGTTTATATTTCATCTGAAAGACAGCTATGAGCGAGAAGCAGCCATTAAAAAAGTTAAATTTATTCCTGTGTTTTGAGTAGAAATCTAATTTTGTCCAATAACATTATTAAACGCCGTTTTGGGGCAAAATAACATGCTTAATTTCTAGATGTTTTAATTACTTGTTTACAAAGGTAATTATTGGTGAAATTATCATGGTATGTAATATACGCCGTTTTGGTGTGTTATAAACCACCAAGATGGTGTTCAATGTAGGAGTATCGATGAAAGATCTATTTCCAGGACACTTTAAAGAGTCCCAAGAAAACCTAAGGGAAGTATGGGACTCATGTGTTTTTGTATTTGATGCAAATATATTGCTAAATTTATATCGATACTCAGATGCTACTAGAAACGAATTTTTGAGCCTATTAGAAAAAATAAATGACAGGGTATGGTTGCCACATCGAGCAGCCGAAGAATACTTAAATAACCGATTATCAGTAATAGGTCAGCAAGAACAATCCTACGATTCGACGATTAAATCTATTAACAGTCTTAAAAGTGACTTGGACAATGCTAGGCAGCATCCTTTTGTCAGCGCACCGACAATGCGTAAAGTTGACTCTGTGTTTAATAGCTTATGCGAGGAATTGTTACGCAACAAAGAATTTCATACAAGGCGAATATCGAATGATGAGATAAAGGATTCACTATCAAAAATATTTGAAAATAGGGTCGGCGAGCCTTTTGAAAAAGAAAAATTAGAGAAGTTGATAATTGAAGGCGAAGAACGCTATAGACAAAAGATTCCGCCAGGATTTAAAGATGGATCAAAATCCAAGGATTCTGAGGTATTTTCTGACAAGTGTCGCGAGTTTGGTGATTTGATAGTTTGGAAGCAAGTTTTAGAGCACTCTATTGAAGTTGATAAAGGTATCGTACTTGTTACTGATGATAAGAAAGAAGATTGGTGGGAAAAGTTCAAAGGCAAGACGGTTGGCCCCCGTCCTGAGTTGGTGAAGGAGTTTAAGGATAACGCTAAAAATACCTTTCATATGTATCAAGCTGATCGCTTCCTTGAGCTAGCTAGGGAAAATCTTGGTGAGCAGGTTAGCCCAGAGATTGTTGAAGAGATTCGTGAAGTAAGGCGCCGAGATAGAATGGCGTTTCGGAAAAAACAAGAATATGAACTACTCAACCGCCAAAAGTCTAAGATTAATCATATGATGCAAGAACTTGAGCACACTCGTCATCAAATGATGAAACATGAAAGTGAAATGTCTTCTCTGCAAGAGAAGCGTCATATGTTAGACGCTGAAAGAATGGAGTTGAGAAAATATAGAGAAAGCTATTCAGAGGATGATCGTGAAATAGATATGGAGCCGTTCATGCGTCACTATTCAGATATAAATGAGAATTATCATTCAGTAAGAAGCAGACTAGAAGAGTCAAAAGGCAGGTATGAAGAGCTGCAGCACCGCACAATGCAGCTTGAGCATGAATTGGCTCGCCACATGAAATACATTGAACAAGAAAATGCAGCAGACTCGTAAACTCGCCGCTGATTTTGGCGTTGAGGCTGTAGAATTACTCTTTTTTAAGAAAAACAGCCCGTTTTATGGGTTCCAAATGCATTACCTAATGCTTTAAACACGCTTAGAGTTAATTTCAGGAGCTCGTTTTTTAATTGAATGTGGCTGTTGGAGTTATTCTACAGCCTCGTTAGGCGCATTAGTGTCGCGGGTAGAATTAATAAGTATATAAATTGTAAGGACTAAAATGATTTCATCTAATGAGTTACTAAAAAATCTTTACCAAAAATCATTAAATGATTTTCAGTGTTTTACTGATAAATTTAGTGAAGAATGTCTTCATGGTCCATTATTGATTAATCCAAAAGCATATTACGGTCAAGAAACAAAGTTACTGATCATTGGTCAGGAAACCTATGGTTGGGCATCAGAATATACTGATATAAATGCGCAAATCTCATGCTATGAAGAATTTAATGTAGGTAAAAACTATGTTAGTTCACCATTTTGGAACGTGACAAGAAAAGTAGAGAGGCTACTTAACATTGAGCCTTATTCATGTGCTTGGTCAAATTTGAATCGCTTTGATCATAATGGAGGCTCTCCCGTTGGTGATGTTGAGCTTGAAATGCCACAGTTTGACAGAATCCTAGTTGATGAAATTAAAATTCTTAAGCCAGATATTTGCCTGTTCTACACGAATCATAAATACGACTGGAGATTAAAGAATATTTATGACGGTTTGCTGATGGAGGATATTCACGGATTGCCTACGAAACATTTCTGCAAGCTTTCGCACCCAAATTTACCGTTTAAAAGTTACCGAACTCCTCATCCAAAGACAATGAGAATGCAAGGGTGGGAAAGTCAGTTCATAGAGTATCTAATAAATATAAATGGAGTGTAATTCGCCTAACAAGGCGTTTAAAAATCGGAAAAAATACAGTTGGTTATTTTCACTCCGTTCAACATTGTAACCAACTATATTTAGCCGTTTAACGCGGAGTTGCCTCCGTTGGCGTTTAACCAAGGCGATAATTGTGACTATATCGAGTGTGATTTTATTTTGTTGTACATTGATGACCCCTCTTATTATTTTATATACTTCTTTGTATTATGAAAAACGAAACGCAGTAAAAGTGGTCTCGTATTATAATCATTTGGTAAAAACTCGTTTGCGAGGCGAAGAGCTTAGTTCAGTCATAATCATGGAACTAGATCCAGTCAATAGAATTAAATTTACTATGGGCATGATTAAATTTATTCCTTACCTTCCATTTGCTAACTTGATGAAACATCTAAAAACCTCGCTGGAAAAAAGTGAAGTGTTTGTTAAAAAGTGCAATGAAAATGATGGTTTTATTCATGAAGCTAGTGTTCAAGACTTGGTATCTCAAAGGGCAGCTTGTTTACAGTTCTATTTTATTGCTGAACTACTCACTTGTAATTCAATTCGATATCGAATCATTTACAAAAAGTGGAGTGAGGATTCTTCGTATTATTGGGAGTACTGGAAGAAAAAAATTCTAGACTTAATCATAGTTAAGAGGCAAAAGGCATAACAAACAATTTAAGCGTGGCTCACACCTTAATTGGGCGGTTACCGAACGGCAGTTTTTGGCACTTAAAACTCAAAGGGGTCACCCATTAGAAAGTTCCGGTCAAGCAGGCAGCTGTGTTTTCTTGATCTTTTTATTCAAAAAACCAAGTGTTGTTACTTTTTAAACTCACTTTAAATATGACTATGCATCCAGTAATGACGTCGATTGGTGTGAATATGCACCAGTCACCCATATGAATTTAGGCAGTTTAATTAAGCATCATTGATGATTAATTAAGGCCCTTGGCTTTCGCCTCAGTCATCGTTTAGTAAATAAAAGGGGTCAAATCTTGACTTCAGACATCAAAGGTCTAGATTTATAGTTTACTATTCATTGAGTGAATTACTATGTCTAGGCCGCTGCGAATAGAGTATGAAAATGCGTTTTATCATGTAATGAATCGAGGGAGAGGGCGCGAAAATATCTTTTTAAGTGATAACGACTTTAAGTATTTTTTACATTGCATTGAGCAAGCAAGTATTCGCTTTAATATTGAAGTGCATTCATATTGTTTAATGACCAATCATTACTACCTGCTAATCAAAACCCCTGATGCAAATTTAGGCCGAGCCATGAAGCATATTAATGGCCTTTACACCCAATACTTTAATAGAGTACATAACACCGATGGTGCGCTGTTTCGAGGGCGCTACAAAGCGGTGCTGGTGGATGCTGATAACTATTTATTGCATGTTAGTCGGTATATTCATCGTAACCCAATTGAAACGAACATACCGTTGGTAGAAGAGCTTGCTAAGTATAAATGGTCTAGTTATCCAGCTTTCATTAAAAGGGGAGCGACGCCTAAATGGCTAGTCCGAGGCTTTATATTTTCGCTGCAAGGCAAAAAGCGTAAATATGCTGCTTATAAGCAATTTGTTGAATATGAAAACAATAAAGAAATAAGCGCTTTTTATAGTGCTAAAAAGTTATTGTCGGTTTTGGGTTGTGAGGACTTTATTGAAAACATAAAAGACTATATTGTTAAATCAGATAGCGAAAGAAAGCTTGTTAGTAAAAAACGCTCAGCAGATGATGTTATAGCTTACTTAGCTAAACACTTTAATGTTGAAGTTGATGAGATTATAACGGTTAAAAAGGGGCGAAAAGAGAAAAATTTACCACGCTGGTTTGCTATAAAATTATGCCAAGATTTAACGGGATTAAATTTGCAGGCATTAGCAGATGTTTTTAATGTTAAACACTATTCGGCGATATCAAAAACTGTCGGTAGATTAAATGCATTAATGATTGAAGATAAGAAGGTTGAATTACAATTAGAAAAACTTCGAGATTGTTTGATATCTGAAGTCAAGATTTGACCCCTTTTGGTTTTTTGGCATCTTTAGATAAGGTCGAATGTCTGTAAATTGTTTATTTATCTAAACCTTAAAAGCAGATAGTAGAACTGTGGTATTTTAACGGTCGAAAATTTCAGAAGGTGTATAAATAGTGAAGTTGTGGCTTAAGGATGATTTGGACTCAAAAAAAACGCTTATTCAAAGAGCGATGCTATTTTCTGTGGTCACCTTAGTAATATTATTCTTGTTTCAACCTTTTGGCACGCACAGCGATACTATTTCCTATAAATATCTGCGTCTGTCTGGTTATGGTTTAGTGACTTTTTGTGCTTTATTGCTGGCTGGGTTCATAGAGATATTATTAAGCCGTAGACGGTTAAATAGCCACATTAGAAAAGGCCTTATTGCTACTTTGTATATTGGCTTTGTAGCGGTATTTAATCACAGTTATTTTGTGGTGGCCATATTAGGTGTTTGGCATTGGCAGAATCAATTGTTGTTTGTTTTTTATATTTTAGCCATTGGTTTGTTTCCGATTATTTTTATGTTTTTAGTTAATCGACATTCAGTTGCTATTACTCAGTCTCAGCCAATTGCCCTTGAGTCAAGCCAAGCGAAAAACGCTACGCTAACCTTAGAAAAACAAATAACCTTAAGAGGTGACAATAAAGATGACATTGTACAAGTCAGTTTGTCGCAGATTTTATTTATCAAATCTGCGGATAATTATTGTGAGCTTGGTATGCTCGAAGATGAAAATTGCAGTCGTAAGTTATTGCGCGGCTCGTTAACCAAACTGTTAAAACAGCTTCCAGCTGACGCTCAGGTGGTACGTTGTCATAGATCTTATGCAGTAAATCTTGGTTTAGTTAAGTTATGGCAAGGTAACGCCGGTGGTTTGCAATTGACTATGCAGGCTGGCGATTTGGTAGTGCCCGTCTCTAGAACCTATGTAGAAGCAACAAAAAAGGCCTTGTCATTCGCCCCTAAGGCTTGTTAATCACCGCAAATTTTTGTCACTAAACCCTAAATAATCAGCTTTAGCCCTAACTCATCGCCATGATGAATTGGGCTTGGCATGCTTAGCTCGAATTTTGAATTTCTTACTAAGCAGGTAACTATGAATCACACAATCAAATCACTAATATTATTAACCACCTTTATGTTCTGTCACTATTTTATGCGTGATTTTTGGGGCGAGAGTTGGAGCGAAGTATTACTTAACCTAGATCAACAAACTTATCTTTTACACACCTTGGCGAAATATCTATTTATCTACGGGCCACTTGTCTTAGTGGCGGTCTTATTATTTAAACAACACCCTTGGTATGACGTAATAGGTGTAAACGTGTCTGGCAGTCAGCACTACTTATTGGCAGCTGTAGCTTGTTGTTTGCCTATGACCTTAGGGTATGCATTCTTAAGTACCGAATTAGACCTCTCACTGCCTGGCATTATTACCGGCTCAGTATATGCTGGGTTGTTTGAAGAAATTATCTTTAGGGCAGCGTTATTTGGGGTGTTATTTCACTTTTGTCGTTGGGGATTTATTCCTGCCGCATTAATTAGCTCGGTTATTTTTGGTCTAGGGCATATTTACCAAGGGCATGATGTTATGTCTGTTGTTATGGCGCTAACCATCACAACTATCGCTGGAACATGGTTTGCGTGGTTATATTGTGAATGTGGATACCGCATTTGGTTTCCTATGTTTATGCATATTTTCATGAATGCAGCTTACGGTATATTTGGCATGTCAGGCGGCGCCGCTGGTGACCTAGAAGGCAACCTTTTCAAGGCCACTGCCATTATTCTAAGTATAATTTATGTGCATATACTGGTGCGTAAAGGGAAAACACGGGAAATAGCCTTTAAAACACTATGGCGCAACAATGGCGATGTTAATTCACAACCTCAATCAGAACTAACCACTCAAAACAGCTACTAGGAGAACCACTATGTTTGAATTATTTTTAGTTATGCTAGCCCTTACCTCACCGATTTTAATTATCATCTTTGTGCGTAATTATTTTAATTACAAATCTGAGGTCAATCAGAAGATATTAGCGCTGCAAAAAGACACAGATACCGAAGCGGTGAATAACATGCAGAAAAGGGTAGAGCAGCTGGCTAAAAGAGTGATAGTGCTTGAAAAAATAGTCACCGATAGCAAGTTTGAGTTGGGGCAGGAAATCAGCCAATTGTGATTGATGTAACAGACAACAATAAACGGCTCATGTTGAGCCGTTTTTTTGTTTAATAATTTAGTAACCTGGAGGAGCGCTATCTAACAAATAAACTTAGTTTCACGTTACAAAGTTTTATGGTCGGCTAATAGATAAAGCCAGAGGGGTCAAATCTTGACTTCACACATCAAGAATCATCAATGTCCGCTTCTACCACTTTGCCGATATTACGGCTGTGAGCGATAACCCTCAAGATTTCAAAAATGCTGTTTATATTTCATAGTGCCCTTAACTGGGAAGCAGAGAATTATATTGAGAGTGTGATTACTTAAAAGGTTTAGTTATTAAAATATTTTCAAATAAACTTTTTTGGAACATGTATAAGGCGTTTTTCACAATAGGTGTTTTTCAATAACGTGACCCAAAGCGCTGTGACTTTTATTATCTTGCTAGGGTGATTGATTGCAGCCAATCCATAAAGACAGTTAGGCGTTTAGTTGGTTGTCTACGTGATGAATAGAGTAAAGACACCGGCATTGGCTCGGCTTCAAATTGAGGTAGGACAGAAATGAGCTGGCCTTTCTTGATGAGGTTTTCTGCACCAATCGCGGGGAGTTGGGCAATGCCAAGCCCTGCTAAGCAAGCATCTAAATAAGCATCTGTGCCATTAACCGCTAGGCTACTTGGCATGGATTGTTGTTTTACCTTGTCGCCTTCCATGTATTCAAATTGGGCATCGAGATTACCAAGCGTATGAGAATATTCGATCAGTTTATGATTGGCTAATTCTGCAAGACTCTGTGGAATACCATATTTTTCAACATAGCTTGGCGACACACAGTTTACGCTTCGGTACAGCGTTAATGGGCGAGCGATAAGGCTGCTATCGTCAAGATTACCCACTCGAATGACGCAATCAATGCTTTCTTTAATCATATCTACTCGATAATCTGCGCTGCTGATCTTTAAGCGTATGTTCGGGTATTTTTCAAGGAAGTCGGATAAATGCGGAATGACAACCGTAGTGGCAAAACGACTCGGCATGTCTACTCTGAGTACCCCGCGAACATCATCAGAGTTGCGTTGGAACTGGCTTGCCAAAGCGTCTAACTCGGCGAGCAGTACTTGGCACTGTGGTAAGTAAGTCTCGCCGTCTTGAGTTAAGGTGACGCTGCGCGTGCTGCGATGAAAAAGCCGCGTGCCTAATTCACTTTCAAGCCCTTGAATAGCACTTGATACGCTTGACTTTGGTAGGCCAAGTGCGTCTGCTGCCTTGGTAAAGCTGCCAAATTGAGCAACCAATACAAAGCGCTGCATGGCTTCAAACTTGTCCATATCTTCTACCTTTGTTTGTTTAATCCGAACAATGTTATCACTTTTATCATGTATATCGATCACAATAAATTATCTACTCTGTTCAACGTGGCCAGAGCCGCTGTGGTTTAAGGTTTTAAAATTCTTATAGAATAGATTGGAGAGAGTGATGAATAAATTAGCAATTATTACTGGTGCTAGCCGAGGGTTAGGAAGAAACAGTGCTTTAGCGTTAGCTGACAAAGGCATAGACGTTATTTTTACTTATCACAATAATGTTCAACCGGCACAAAATGTGATTGAAGAGATTAAACAAAAAGGTCGAAAAGCCTTTGCTCTTCAATTGGATTCGCGCGATTTTGATGCCATCCCTGAATTTGTTAGTCAGGTTAAGGGGTTGTTGAGCAATGAATTTGCACGAAGCGATTTCGATTATTTGTTAAATAACGCTGGCACAGGTTTGCGTGCAAGTGTGGAAGAAACCACTTATGAAGAGTTAGAAAATATGCTGGCAATCCATGTAAAGGGACCTTTCTTTTTAACCCAAGCATTATTGCCACATATTAAAGACGGCGGTCATATTCTTAATATTTCATCTGGCTTGGCACGGTTTAGTATGCCAGGTTCAAGTGCCTACGCGATGGCCAAAGGTGCAGTCGAAGTCATGACGCGTTATATGGCAAAAGAGTTCGCAAACCGACAAATTCGCGTAAATACCTTGGCACCTGGCGCCATCGCGACAGACTTTGGCGGTGGTAATGTGCGTGACAACCAACAAGTGAACCAAATGGTGGCATCTGTTACCGCTTTGGGTCGGGTTGGGGAGGCTGACGATATTGGTAAAGCCGTTGCCATGTTGCTTAGTGAAGGCAGCGGCTGGATTACGGGACAGCGAATTGAAGCGTCTGGCGGTATGTTTCTTTAATTTTCAGCTAATCTTGGTGCTCTGCCGCATTATTTTTTATAAGGATTCAAAGCCCTCTGCGTGAGGGCTTTCATCGCTACTATAAAGCTCTTAATATATTGTCAGAATTAGTTAAACTCGAGCAGTGTTTACTGGCTCAGACTTGCTTTGACAGTTCAAGTTAAGACTTATTCACATAAATTACAGTGGCTTTTTTTTATCTGAATTTTGCTTTAGCTTTTTGTATTAACCCAGCCCTATTATTACAGGCTGGGCAGAAGGTAATTAAGGAAAGGTAATTTCAACTGTTGAGGCTTTATTCAATAGTGGTAATAAGGATTTTTCGCGTCTTAAGTCCTTTAACTCACGTTCTAATTGGCGTTGCTGTGTATTTAGCTCTTTACGCTGCGTTTGCGTGATGTTATTGCTGTTTAATTGCTGATTAAGTTCAGAGAGTTGTTGTTTTAGCTCGGTTATACGGTTATCAATTTCTATACGACGTTGTTGAATTTGATAACGGTCGTTACCTTCTTCCCACGCTTTTCGAAATGCACGGCTGTTACATACACCGTTATACGAGACTCCACGCATAGCAAGAGTAAAGCCGTTTTCAGGTTGACAATACACCGCTAAACCACGTTCGTAGCTACTTTTAAATTGTGCTATATTTGGGGTAATATTGTAATCGTTACACGCCGCGATCTTTGTTATGCCATCGGCATAATCACCACCGTTTACGCCGTGCTCATAACCTAAACTTTGCCAATTAGCGACTTTGCACTCATCTTGACTTAACGTTGTGCAGCCATTAATGCAGCCATTAAGTAGTGCTATACAACTTAATATAAATAAACGATTTGGCATAACTATCCTGTTATTTCGCTCTGTATCAATACGGTATAATACGTTTTATCGTTATTAAAAATCTACAATTTAAGCTGATTTGTAGACTATTTTAAGTAAAAAATTATGTGTTTTATTTAGTTTAATTGCCACAAAGCGCATCTCAACTAGTGGCGTTTTTTACTGCGAGGAGCGCCTAGTACAATCGCTATTTGGCAGACACATATCGACAAAAATCCACTTATGCCCAAAGCTCCGCCAAAATTACTAAGGTAAGGCACTAAATTATCAAACAAAATCGAAAAAATAACACTGGCAGAAAACAGCGTGTAAATACCAAAGCGTTTTGGTGCGCTCATGCCTATAAATGTTCCACCAAAAAAAATGCTGCTATATAGCTCTGCGTTGAACTCGGTGGTAAGTAAAATAAGGTAAGCGATAATAGCTAAAATTGCTGACGCTCTAATCGCATCTAGACGGTTATGCTTAGCTAAATAAAAGGTCAAAAACGCGCCAAGTAAAGCAAGTGTTACTGATGATAAACTCATGCCGCGAGCCCTTTAGCTAATACAAACAAAGCAACACTAATAAAGGCAATACTTCCTAATTTACCACCAAAGCCAGTAAACACTTTAGTCGTCAGTACGTATAAAATAGCCCCAATCAATGAAATAATTGCTAATTCCCAATAGGTATTAATCAACCCCTGAGAGCACATTCCAGCAAAACTACCAGCATAAACAGCTGCGTAAGGATGATTTGCATACTGTTTTGGAAAAGGAATAAAGCTGCCAATAAGTCCGGTTAGGCAAGATGCAATAACCGCAGGCACTGCAAATTGCGTATGAAGGGTAAAACAAGCGACACATCCACTAAAAAAAGCGATGTATTTTAGGAGAAAAAATTTAGTCATAGAGTCGGTGATTTTTCTTAACTGAAGTACTTAATTCTGAATGAAGTTAGTGCTAGCTTACTATGCTTGGCACTAACCATTATGCAATTAATCAAGGTGCAATTAAACTAGATGCAATTAAACAAGATATAATTAAACAAGGTGTTGCTCAAAAAATGCTAAAGTTCGTTGCCATGCAAGTTCTGCATTCGGTTTATCGTAACGGCCCGTTGAGTCATTATGAAAACCGTGATTGGCATCTTTATACATATACATTTTGTAATCTACATTGAGACTTTTTAAATCGCGCTCATAGTCAGGCCATGTTGCATTTACGCGCTCATCAAGCTCGGCTAATTGGATCATTAACGGGGCTTTAATATTTTTGCGCAGAGCTTCGCTGGCGGGCGTGCCGTAAAATGGTACTCCAGCGCTTAATAATGATGAATCAACCGCAGCTAGGTAATTGACAATATAACCGCCAAAACAAAATCCAACGGCACCAAGTTTACCATTACTGAGTGGGTGTGATTTTAAATAGTGGGCTGCTGCAACAAAATCATTTTGAATTTTCTCTTTATCCATTGAGCTTTGCATGGCTCGCCCTTCGTCATCATTACCCGGATAACCACCTAGCGGAAATAGCGCATCGGGTGCAAAAGCGACAAAACCCGCTTTGGCTAAACGACGGGCCACATCTTTTACATAAGGGTTTAAGCCTCGGTTTTCATGCACCACTAAGACTACCGGGCGCTTGCCCTTTAATTGCGTTGGCACTACTAAATAACCTTGTCCTTTGCTATGACCATTGGGAGAATCAAAACTTTGATAAGTTGCTTTAATTGATTCATCATTAAACGAAACTTGTTCGGCTAAGGCATAATTTGGTAATAACGCTGACGTGAGCACTGTCATTGAATAACCAAGGGCGACTAAGCCACCAAGTTTTTTCATAAACGTGCGTCTATCCATTTTGCCATGAGCGTATTCATCGTACCAATCAAAGGCTTCTTGAGGAATGTGATCTGAATGTGGGTTATTCATTGCAGTGCCTATATGTTATTGATTTAAGATTTAATAACATAGCTGAGAGAACTCAAAATGTATATTGCTGTATGCTTAATATACTTAGCTAACTTCTTCACCGGCATGTTTTGCGGCTAATTCATCAAGTTCTGCGCAAGTGTAATCAAACCCCGCGCCATCGAATTGATAATTTACTTTAACGTCAAAACCACCATTAAGAAGTTTTGTTTTTACTCGGGCGACAGGCCAATGCTTTAATTCGTTTAAAAAACGATTAGCGATTTGACCAGATTGGAAGCGATAGCGTATTTCTGAATTCATATAAAGTAAGTATAATTTGGGCTGTTAACTTCGCAGTTTGTGGATTTAGCCGATTTAGTCAAGTTTTTTGTTCTTTAACATGCTTGATAAGTTCAATTGTGCGCTTATTAGCATTGGTTTTCGTCTGCTTTTGCTTTAACGTAAGGGTCTGTCAGATAAAATAGTTTGCGAGAAGATTACAAGGTATGCCTAAGTACGGTATAAGAGTGTCATGAAAACGCCAAAACAGATTTTACCGTTAATAGAAGACGGTATCGTTGATGAAGTCATCAGCCAATTAATGAGTGGAAAAGAAGCCTCGGTTTATGTGGTTCGCTGTGGCGAGCATATTCGCTGTGCGAAAGTGTACAAAGATGTACAACACCGAAGTTTTAAACAAGCAGTAAAATACCAAGAAGGACGTAAAGTACGCAATAGTCGCCGCGGTCGTGCGATGGAAAAAGGCTCTAAGTTTGGTCGTAAAGAACAAGAAAACGTGTGGCAAAATGCGGAAGTAGATGCGCTTTTCACGCTTTCTCGGGTTGGCGTAAAAGTACCACAACCTCATGGTTGTTACGATGGTGTACTGATCATGGATTTAGTCACCGATAATGATGGTGATGTTGCGCCGCGTTTAAATGATGTGAGTTTAACTGCTGAGCAGGCAATTGAAGATCACGCTACTATGGTTCATTACATTCGCTTAATGCTATGTGCGGGTATTGTGCATGGTGATTTGTCTGAATTTAATGTGTTAGTAGATAGCTACGGTCCGGTGGTGATTGATTTACCGCAGGCAGTAAATGCGGCGGCGAATAACAATGCGCAAGAAATGTTTTTACGTGATGTACGCAATATGCGCTTGTATTACGGGCAGTACGCACCAGAAATACTCGATACGCGTTTTGGTGAAGAAATGTGGGCTTTGTATCAAGCGGGTGAATTAACAGCAGAAACTGTTCTTTACGGTGAGGTTGCAGATAACCATGCTGAGGCTGATGTTGATTCAGTGCTTGATGAAATCAAAGCTGCATTTGAGCAAATGCAAGAAAACCAAGAGCGAATAAAAGCAGCACAAGCACCTGAAGACGACTAAAGTTTATTAGCTTCATTATCGATTTTAAAGATGCGCGCTAACAGCATTAAATTCTGTTAGACTGCGCAGCCTTTAGCTACTCGCGGTGAGTTGCTTTAAATGACAGTTAGGAACGCAGGTGTCAAAATTTTTCTATCGTGGTAAGCCCGATATTATGGGTAAAAATAATCAAGGTACTTATCAGCCTAAACCGAAAGTAAAACCTGGTAGCGAAGAAAATCCGCTCGTTTTACAGGTGCAAAGCGCTGCACGTGAGCTTGAAATAAACGCTATTTTGATAGCTAATGATTTATTTGCAGATATTCGTGTTGATAGTACGCTTGCTGAAGATATTACTCCTTTAGATATTGTACTTAATAAACCTGTTACTCAAGTTTTTGAAAAAACACCACAACGTAATGATCCATGTTCGTGTGGCAGTAATAAAAAATACAAAAAATGCTGTGGTTAAAATACCTTGTTTAGGTGTGTAAACTCAGGTTGGTGCTGGTGTTAGGAACTTAAAAAATCAGCTCCAGTGATATAAAACGGCAGTTGTATTTAAAAGCTATATATTCATTAGCTTGTGATAGCGTTATTTAATATAGCGCTCACTTAATCAGCGAAACGTGTATGAAATACAGTGATAATAAACTTCAACAACAAACTGCAAAAAACACCTTACAACCCGTGTTTTCAGCTGTATTTGTAGTTACTCTGTTTTTAATAGTTACCTCGTATATTTATTTCTATCCTGAATTAGATAACAGTATTTTTTTTAATGGTGTACTTACCGACGCAATTAACCTATTAATTGTGGTGGCTATTTTTATCATTGTCCAAAGGGCCAACTTATCAGTTTTTGCTTATGTTAATTTAAGCATCGGTTTATTATTGTGGTCAGCGGGTTTAACCTTTGATCTACTTGATGAAGTGCTGATCCAGCCTTTGTTTATTGGTATTTATGTTGAGGATGTTTTACGTACTGCAGGCATGTTGTTTACTTGTTATGGTTTAAAGTTAACTATAGGCGATTTAACAAGTGTGCAGCAGCAGTTATCAAAAGAGCTGATCACTGATTACTTAACCCAAATAGCGAACCGCCAATTTTTTTATCAATATATGCAAAAAAATCAATCAGCCCCGTATACAATTTTGCTTATTGATATCGATTTTTTTAAAGTGATTAATGATCAGTTTGGTCACGATAGGGGGGATCAAGTACTGATCGAATTATCATCTTTATATGCCAAAGCTTTACCTAATAATAGTGTCTTTGCACGTTTAGGTGGTGAAGAGTTTGCAATATACCTGCCCGGCGATGACCGACCAAAAGCCTGCGATTTAAGTGAGCAATTACTATCACTTGCACATACCATTGAACTTGCTGCTAATCGAACGGTAAGTGTAAGTATTGGTGTGTCATTTAAGGCCCCAGAAGAAGCGTTTAATGAGGTAGTTAAACGTGCTGATCAAGCCTTGTACAAAGCGAAAAATAGTGGCCGTAGCCAATATTACATTGCTTAATCCCTAAGCGATTGATTACAGTAAAATTTACAATTTTAATTGGGGGTTTTTACACTATCAGTTAAATTTATTTGCCTGTTCCTGTTAATATTTATTAAAAAATGCTTATAAAACAATGCACTTATTTATTATGCAAGGCTGGTATTGAGCTTGCAATATGCTTATAAATATAACTTATAAGCACTACCAAGGTGATACTATGGCTGTTATGCAGCGCTTAAAGCAAAAAACACGACAATTTATTGATTCAAAGCATATGTTAACCAGCATAACGGCGGCTTCATTTTTAGAGTCAACAATAGTTCCTATTCCTCTTGAAGCAGTATTGGTGCCGTTGATGCAAGCGCGGCGTGAAAAGCTTTGGCTAATCGCCTTAATGGCGACTTTAGGCTGTATTATTGGGGCTTTGTTTGGTTACGCGCTTGGCTATTACTTGTTTGATGCGGTTGGCGATTGGGTGATCAATACCTTTTCAAATCCAGAGCAGTTTGAACACGTAGAACAACAAATGCAGCAGCAAGGTTTTTGGTTTGTAATAATGTTGGGGATAGTGCCAATTCCTTTTCAAATAGCTATGCTCGCAGCGGGTGCCACCAAATATTCATTAATAATGTTTTTAATTGCGACGACTATTGCCCGTTCAATTCGGTATTTTGGTCTGGCGCTGGTGGTGTATTATGCTGGCAATCAAGCAGAGCGAATTATCACAAAACATAAAACCAAAGCAATGCTTGGTTTGACTGTGTTGGTGTTAGTTATTTGGTGGTTAACAACGGTAATATAGCCGCCAAGTGACGGCTATATTTGTTTCGTTTACTTAACGTCGCCATGGATAAGTGAATGTACTTGGCGCCAATCCACCAGTTTAAAATTTTGTGGCTGCTGTGGCATACGATTGTAGCCATCTTGCACTATTAATACGCCAAGAGGGTAGCCAGGCAGCGGTTTGGCTGTAACGGTTAAGCCATCGGTTTCTGACACGCCATCAATACCGTTATTTAAGTTTGCAAGAATATTAAACTTACTGACAAACTCAAGGGTAGGGTGTTTTTCACCTTTATTTATGCGATACACGACATAACTATCGTCACCTTGGCTAGATACCACTAATAAGCGCTCGTCTTTACCATGATAAATCTCCATACCTTCTACATCATCAACTAGCATTTCATTCACGGATTGCAATAAAATAGGCGCTTGCTGTGAATCAGGCTCTGCTTGGATAAACCAAATACCAGCGTCTTCCTCACCGGCAAAAAGTTCGCCGTTTTTATCATCACTACTACAACCTTCTGGCTGGCTAGGTAGAGTAAATTCGCGCACCAGTTTGCCCGAGACTTGTTGCTGTTGGCTGGTTATTTTATATTGCTGATATAACCCTGATTTATCATTCACAAATACATAGTCACCAGATTTCGATGAATACATGCATAAGCCATAAATCTCACTCAAATTGGTAGCCACGCTACCTAAGTGGTGTACGCTGCTTTGTATGTCGACAGTGAACAAACTAATGCTATTTTCACTGCGGTTACTGGCTGCAATTAGCGTGTGAGTTGGGTTGTTGATATTACTACTTTGACGAACGTCAACATTGTTAACTCTACCTACGTCAAGGTTTTGAATTTGCTCTCCAGCTAAGTTATAGATCATCAGTCCGCGACGTTTATCGGTGCCTATGATCAAGCTTTTAGCGGCGTCGGTTGGATGCGCCCAGATGGCTGGATCGTCTGCGGCATCACCAAATGCTGCAACTGGTGTCGTTTGCACGTTTGCATACACATGTGCTGTTTTTGCCGTGGTGGTGTTGGTTTTTGTCGTACTGGTGATTGGGTCTAAAATTAACTGGCTGCTGCGGTACGCGCCACTTTCATCGTCATACATAATGGCTTGAGCAGTAGTGGCGTTATTATCAATTACCACAGAACCAATACTGAGATCTCCAGAGACACGCCACTTTTGTTGTATACCTTGCTCTGGATTATATCGGTATAGGGTGTTATTGCTGCTGCTAGTAAACCAGAGGCTGCCATCAGTGCTGGTGGTTAATGCGCCAATACCGCTGGCCAGTTCACCAAAGGGAGCAACCATGGTAAGGGGTTGTTTACTCGCTGAAGATTCTGCATTGGCGTTCATTTGCCAAATGCCAAGTTCTTCTTCACTGATAAATAATTGTTGGCTTACATCATTAACCGCACAACCCGCAGCTTCATTTACACCGGCAAATTCTCGGACCGCAATGTTAGTGGTTTGCTCTGTGGCAAAGTTATAAATTAAGGTTTCGCGCATTAAGCCGCGAACATCAGCAACAAAAGCAGAAATACTCCCCGTATTGTGATTGTTAAATAGGCAGACCGCTTCAGGTTTTGCTTGCGGTGCAACAATCGGTGTGTGCTCCGTTAGCTGCCAGTTGCCGTTACTTTTAGTTAGGGTGAAAACGGCAACCAGATCACGTTCGTTATCAATACTGGTCACTAAAAAGCGATTATCGCCAATAGTACGCACTGACAGAGTTTCAAAGTTACCCGCGTTAAGTACTTCGCTATGTTGTTTATTTTGCTCTACTACAATTAAGCCTTGGCTTTCACTGGCTAGTAACCATGCATCATCAAAAAGCCAAGCAGCTTGCGAACCTTGAACATTATTTTGTTGCCAAAATGGTGCGCTGTTAAGCTTTAGTGTAGTTTGGCTTGGTTGAGTGGAATTAACATCTTGGCTGCTGCAAGCGCCTAATGTTGCTGTGAGTGTTAATATGCTCAGTGCATAAGCAAGTGGTTTAAGTGTTGGCACGAGTAAAGTCCTAAGTTAGCCATGTATGCGATGCAAGCTAAATAACTTTTATGACAAAACCGTGACAAAAGAAAGACTTCTGCAGTGAGAGTAAAGCTATTTAGGTTTCCTTTCATTCAATGCTTTTTATTTTATCTATCTGTTTTTATTGGTTTTAATTTTTAATTGTTAGTTTTAAAATGACCCATTAGGGCATCGCTTTCATGCTGAGCTGATGTGACCCTAAGCATAATATAGCGGTTATTTTTCTGTGATGGTGGTGTGTATTTCTGTTTTCATTTGCGCTAATGCTTGCAGCACGGAACGTTGCCAAATAGCTTTAAATGCCTTACTAAATAAATATAAGAAGAGCAAAGGCATGATAAATAATTTGATGATTAGTAACGACACTAAGTTTAAAAATTCAATAAATAAGCCCTCTAAAGAATTAGCCATATCTGTAATGCCAGTGGTAACGGTATCAACGACTTTGCTAATTAAATTGCCAGAATTACCTGCTAGTTGGTCGTTATAATCATGCAGCTGTTGTTGCAGCTGAGCTTTCTGTTGATATAACGCGGCGAACTGATTGTTGATAGATGCTTGTTGTTGCTTTAACTCGCGCTGTTTTTGCAGTAATGGTTTAGCCTCGGGAAGTTCTGTTAAGGTGAGTTTTTCGGCTAAACTGCGGGTCGTTTGAATGGCGTCAATTTGCTTATTTAAATGCTCAAGCTGCTGTTGGTTTTCTGTAATAATTACTTTTAATTGTTGTTGCTGAACGGCAATAAGTTCGAGTTCATCGAGGGTTGTTTGCTTGCCACTGTTAATTTTTGCGCTCAGTTGTGCTGATAATGTGGAGGTTGCATTAGCCTGTACGCTAAGTGTGTCAACGGTCTTTTCAACATATTGATTTTGATAATTAATTTCTTCATCTAGAAAGGCTTGGCTGGCAAGCCCAGTTGCAAGTACTACAAATGGAATTAAAAACCGCACTAAAATCAGGCTGGCTAGTAACTTTCCTTTAAGCTGTTTTAAATACCCAAAATAATCACAGACTAAATAACTAATGACGCTGGCGGTAAACAAGGCGCTAAAAAATACCCCTGATGAAATAGTAAATAAAATCCGCTGGATAAACAGTGAGCCTAATGATATGCGCATCGCATCGGCAATGTATTCGGCTAAATCGTTCACCGGATCAAGCAATTGCGCAGGCGCTATGCTGGCTATACCAATACCAACTTCAGCCGACTGTAATAAAGAAATAATGCCGTTAACACTGCGCGCAGAAGCATAAACTAATGATGACTGCACTAAGGTTTGGTCAAGAAAATCCATGACATAGCTGTTAAATTGCTCTGACCAGCAAAGTAGTAGCAGTATAAGTATGGCAATATACTTGATAACATCTCGTTGTTTACTTTGCATGTATTCCTCAATAACATTAGTTAGCTTGTTTGACGCTACACTAATTAGGTGTCACTACGCAATTATGTTTGATTGAATTATTATAGCTATTAATGGTCAATGAGTGACCTTCACGCAGTTTTTGAGAATTTATGAAAGAGTCCGCTTCACTTGTACAATGTTGTATTGATGATCTTGATCCCGTTCAAGATCTGGGTCGGTTAGTTGCTTATTTACGGTCAAATTTAGTAACCCATCTAGATGCTGGCCTTACGCCAATGGATTTAACTTCGGCGCAATATATTGTTGTGGTGCTATTAGCTCGAGGCAAAGTGCATACTTTGGCAGAGCTATGTGAGCATATGGTTTATGATCGTGGCGCGATGAGCCGTTTGTTGTCTCGTTTAGAAGAAAAAGGCTTAGTTGCAAAACAACAATCCGCAGAAGATCGCCGCTCTACGCTATTATGCCTTACGGAAAAAGGCCAACAGCTTTACCCTGAAATACTCCCTATTGTGAATAATATTTACCGCACAGCACTAATCGACTTTTCTGATGATGAAAAAAAACTGTTGGCAAAGCTGTTATTTAGAGCAATTCATAATTTGAAATCGTAAATCTAGCTAAGGGTTATATTGCTGTGAGTGCAGAGATTTGATAATATAGTTGCCTAGGCATTTATATTTAACAAATCGCAGGGTGTTATGATCGAAGCTACTTTATTAATGCAGTTACAGCAGCAATTTCCAGAACATCAGTTTGCAGCCGAAAATTTAAATGTTGTTCATACTGGACGTTTTGCAAATGCTATTGTCTATCGTTATACCGATCAGCAACTCGATTTAGTAATTAAAGATTTTCAACATAGCCCTTGGTGGATCAGAAAAACCTTTGCGCCTTTGTCGGTGAATCAAGAGTATAAAGGGCTGGCTCGTTTAGCTGGCATAACTGGAGTGAGTGGGCGATTTTTACGATTATCGCCGATTGCTGTTGCCTATGACTATATTACAGGCACACCACTTAAACAGTTAGTACAACAAAAAGAAGTGCTACCCGTTAGTTTTTTTAAAGATTTTGAACGACTGGTTGCATTAATGCATCGCCGAGGGGTTGTACATTTAGATTTGCGCAATTTGGGTAATGTGCTTTGTAGTGATGATGGTAAACCGTATATCATCGATTTTCAGTCGACGATACGATACGCGCGATTTCCTCGCTGGTTACAGCAATTTATGCGTGGTGCAGATATGTCGGGTGTTTATAAAGCATGGGCAAAGCTTGCTGATCAACCTCTGCCAGATGCCAAAGCTGATTATTTAAGTAATTTTAATCATGTTAGAAAGCGTTGGATTTTTAGAGGTTACCCGATCCAACGTGCATATATGTGGGGATGTGGAATAGCTACGCAAATCGCCTCCGCTATCATGGAGCGTTTTTTATAAAGCGCGTTATTACACGCTTTATAAATGTTGTTAAGTTGGCTGGTTTAAAATCTTGGCCAACCATTTGAGTCCCAATTTAGTATGCTGATCAATAGTTTTGGCACACCGTTGTCACCTTTATCATAAGCATGGCGAACCATTACATCGGTATTAAGAATATCTTGGCCGCCAGGTCCGGCCCACTGGCTGTTACCAGCATCTAAAATACTGCCACCACCAGAGAGCATATTGTTGCCATTCTTGTCTAAGTAAGGACCACGAATATCCGTTGCACGCCCATATGCGATACGATAGGTGCTATCGGTTCCTGCGCAACATTTACCAACAGATACAAATAGGTAGTAGTATCCTTGGCGATAGATGATCGTTGGTGCTTCAATGCCACCTGAGCGGCTAGCAAGGGAATAGAGCTCACCAAATGGTTTCATCGTTATTGGGTTGATCCGCATTAACTTGATACCTGAATTCCACGAACCGAATGTTAACCATGGCGCACCATCTTTGGCGACGACTAAATCTGGGTCAATCGCATTGTAGTTATTGCTGTTGGTGGTGTTTATCACTAAACCATCATCACGCCAATTACCGGCAGAGACAATACTTGCTGAGGTTAAACCAATTGCCGAAACACGCGAGCCAAAGGTTGATATTGCATAATAAAGCCAGCTGCGGCCATTGTAGCTTTTAAGTTCAGGCGCCCAAACATCAATGCCATCGTGTTCAGGCACATAGTTAGACCACCAATTTAAGCCATTAGGAAAAATCGCTGCCGCATCATTCCATGCTACGCCATCATTTGACCACTTTCCAGCGATGCCAGGCCCAGTTTGAAATATCCACCACGTACCATTTTCGTAACTGATGGTTGGATCGTGAGTGACTAAACTACCGGTTAATGGCCAATGATCCGTTGCGCCATTGGTAGTTGAAGGATCAAAGGGAGCGGATTCTACGTTGGCCAGTTTATTGAGCTGCCAAAGCTGTGCATCACTGCCATTGTATGCCCATTGGCTGATATTAGCCCCGTCATTGCCGTCAAAGTCATACAGGTCGAGTGCTTTTTGGCTATTGGCATTGATAAAGCTCACATAGCCGTTGCCTTCGTTATTAATTTGCCAATGCTGGGTTGCGCCAGCGCTATAGTCATATTGCACTACGTTTGCGCCATCATTAGTTGACCACTCAAAGACCTCCATTGCTTTACCGCTGTTAAGGTTTATTACAGAGTAGTTATTATTTTCAACCTGAGTAATGAGCCAACGTTGGGTATCGTGATTAGTATTAGCCCATTGGCTAATATTCGCGCCATCCGCAGTTGATGCATTGGCGACTTCGACAAATTTGGCGCTATATTTTGATTTTATGGTATAGACACCATTATCGATAGCGAATGCATTATTAAAAAATGGGCTGGCGGCTAAACTAAGCCAGCAAAGTAATTGTGTGGAAAATTTCATTTTATCTCCAAAGTACTGTGTGTGTATGATCCGATAGCTCAAGCAAATTTAGCATTCGATGAGCAGCTCAACGATTAACCTTTAAAAGGTTAATTATAATACTTTATTATATTATTACTTTTGTAAAGATAAATGGTGATTTAAGTTAAATAAAAGTTGGGTTTGGGTGGGCGTGGGAGCATGTTTTGCTCCCCATTGTTGTTAGTTAATAAACTGGCTTGGAATTTCCCAGCTTTGAACTAGCAATTCACCTTGCCACGTTTGGAGTGTGATCCATGCCTTATCTTTGCTGGTTATTAATTTTGGTGCAATAGCGTGCACATGTTGACCATGACGCGTGCCATGTAAAATACCTTCATCGGCTTTTGATAACTGACTAAGTGGTAAAGGAGTGGGGCCAATATTCATGTAACCTTGGCGTACATCTGCTATTTTTCCTTTATTAAACATTACCATAAAATCTTTAACGTATTCACCATGGTGGCTATAGGGGGGCGCCATATTAAGTGGCATGGGTGCAAGGGTAAACTCTCCCATTGTTTGCTCGCCCCATGAGTCAGGAAATATGAGAATCATTGATTGATATAAAAACCAAAATGGTAAAATTAAAATACTAGCATGTAGTAGATACTTATAGCGTTGCCACCAAGTACTTTTAAGTCGCGCCATTATTGTGCCTCCTGAATATAGTCAGTCGTTAGCAGCTGCGCCTTTGTTGTCTTAGCTAACTTACTACGCCACATCATAAAGCCTGTAATAGACATACCGCTTAAGATCACGCCAAAAATAAACCAAACTAGCTTGGTCCAGATCCCGCCAATTGTGCCGTAATGCAAAGGGTCTGCAATATGAGAAATAGTTTGTAGAGCGTTCATTGATCCGGGACTTTTAGTCTGTGCTAATTCGCCTGTCCAAGGATTTATCGTCGTTGAGAACGCATAGTCATCATAGAAAATAGTGTTGTTCGAGCCGCTGATACTGTACATGCCTCGGCTATGTTCTGGGAACATGATGTAATGAGGTTCAAAGTCAGTAAACTGCTGCTTAGTGAGCTGTAGAGCCTGACTTAGACTGATGGCCGGTACCGTTTTAGAGGTGGGCAAATCAGCTATGCTTACCAGCGGCGGATGCTCTTCAATATCAATTTCGTTATGCCACATAATTGCTTGAGTTAAATACCAAAACCCCGTTAAGCTCATAATGAGTAAAAACCACATAGACCAGACGCCAGCTAAGCTATGTAAATCTTTTAATAAGGTTTTTTTACCTTGATTGAAGCGCAATTTAGGCTGAGTAAAAGCACGCCAGAAATTTTTATAAATAATCAGCCCGGTGGCTAATGCGCCAAACATGACTATTGCCATTGCAGATACAAGATAATAACCGACGCTATAACCAGATTGCCATGGAAACAACAGCCAACCATGTAACGCGCGCATAAAACCAATAAAGGTGATGCCTTGATTAACTGCTTGTATTTGCCCTGTGTACTGATTTACGTAGGCAATTGCTTGGGGTTTATTGTGATCTGTAAAAATAATAGCGTTTACTAAATACGGTTCATACACCAATACTGATGTGATATCAGCAGTTGGATGTTGTTGTTCTACTGCTGCTATTAATTCATCGATTGGTTTTGCAGGCAAATTGTTAGGATTACTTGCTCGAGCAGCAGGGTTGGTTAACCAGGTAAGCTCATGACTCACTACAGAGAGAGTGCCTGTAATACAAATAAAACAGAATAAAACCCATACAGGCAATGAGAACCAGCCATGTAATTGAAACCAAAATCGCTTGCTTACTTTAGCCATAGTGAAACCTATTGTTAATGATATTTGTTATCATTCATATTGCATTTCAATAATTGTACTATTAAACTACCTTCAATTTCAATTTGTCCTAAGGAATATTAATGCAGTTAAGTGGAATAAATACACCGTTAAGTATTTTATCTTTGACTCTTCTTTCACTGTTAAATCCTTCTAATGCTGTTGCCGAACAGCATGCTGTGAGTGAAGATCACGATTTAGAAGTTATTACGGTAAAAAGCCAACGAGGTTTGATTTCATACATGAGTGCGTCTGGTGCAAAATCAGACGTGCCAATCATTGAAACTCCGTTGTCTGTTTCAGTTTTAACGCAAGAGCGAATTGAAGATTTAGGCGCACTAACTATTCAAGATGCAATTGGTTATGTGTCTGGTTTATATAATGGTCCATACGGTGTTGATACCCGTGGCGATTGGTCGGTTATTCGTGGTGTGTCGCCCGTACAATACTTAGATGGCTTAAAATCGTTGTATGGTAGTTATAATAATGTTCGTACTAACCCTTATGGATTGTCGCAAATTGAAATACTCAAAGGGCCGAGCTCAGTACTTTATGGACAGGGGTCAATTGGCGGGATTGTTAACTTAGTCAGTAAAAAACCAGAAGCTGAAACATCAGGGCAGCTTTGGGGGCAAGTTGGTAATTACTCGCGCAAACAAGTTGCGGGAGATATTACCGGTGCATTAAATGATGATGCTTCATTACAAGGGCGAGTAATTGGTTTATGGCGAGAGAGTGATACCCAAACCGATTATGTGCCAGATAACAGTATTGTGTTTTCTCCATCATTAACCTGGTATGCCACTGATGATACAAAAATAACGCTATTAACTAATTGGCAAAAGAATGAATCAGGCACGAGTACCTCGTTCTTACCTCACTCAGGCACTATTTTAGAAAACGAAAACGGCAAAATTCCATCAAACCGTTTTGTTTCTGAGCCGGGTTTTGATCGTTATGATACTGAGCAAGCGTCAATCACTGCGATTTTAGAGCAAAATATTAATGCTGATTGGCAGTTTAAACTTGCTGCGCGTTACACCGATAGTCATGCTGATTATCATACGATTTATGGTTGGCCACCTAAATTTTTAGAAGATGGGCGCAGCGTCAATCGAGTGTCTATCTTAGCTCTGCTGATTCGCGGGCTATTGCTAGTGATGCCCAGTTTCATGGCAATATAATAACCGGTAATATTGAGCACACAATAGTGATGGGGCTCGATTATCAAAATGCTTATACCGATAACGACTCTGTTTCTGGACTTGCTGGCACGCTCGATTTATTTAGTCCTGTATACGGTAAAGTAGATAATTTACCAACAGCGGGTGATTTGATTGACGCTCCCCCATCAAAGACTTATCAAACTGGCCTATATATTCAAGACAGCATGAAAATAGCCCAGCAGTGGATTGTATCAGCAGCACTACGCCGTGATAAAGCAACAACAAATCCTGAAAACGGCAAAAGTGAGTCACAGTATGCGACCACCGGTCGTTTAGGCTTGATGTATTTATTTGACTCAGGGGTTTCACCGTATGCAAGTTATAGTGAATCATTTGAACCATTGCTAGGCTATGATGCCTTTGGTAATGCGTTTGTACCAAAAACAGGTGAGCAAGTTGAAGCCGGTATCAAATATCAACCTGCCGGAACAGAGCATCTACTTACGGCCGCCGTATATCATATTGTAGAGCAAAATCGCACTACCCCATTTAATGCAGAGCAAGCCACAGATAGCAAAGTAATTTCTCCAAACGGCCAAGTGCAACAGGGCGAAGTGACGGTAAAAGGACTTGAACTTGAAGCACAATTAGCTTGGCAAAGTGTCGATGTGTATGCGTCATACGCATACAGCGATGGTTACGTCAGTCAGAGCAATAAACAACGTGAAGATGGTGCAACACTTGCAGCGTTACCAAAGCAGCAAGCATCAATTTGGACGACATGGCGACCAGAAACTATGCATGGTTTTAAAATGGGCTTAGGTGCGCGCTATGTGGGAGAGACATCTGACGGTAGTGTCTATGGTGAGCGAGATGGCTTAGTAGTTGATCCAATTAAAACTACCGATTACACACTCTTTGACGCTATGATTGGCTATGATTTTGGGCAATACAGTTTCAGTTTGCAAGCACAAAACATTACTGATAAGACCGTGATCACCTCATGTTTAGCGCGTGGAGATTGCTTCTATGGTCAACGCAGAACAGTAACAGCGAATGTACGTTATAAGTTTTAATGAAGTTAAGATTTAGTATAAATAAAGGGAGCAATTAGCTCCCTTTATTTGCAGTATTGCTAGCCTAGCTATCAATACTTTGTTGGTTAATTGTGACAATTCGTTGTGGGAATGGAATTTCAATATCCGCACCTTGAATCGCACTATATACGCCACCGTTTACGGCCAGCTTGGTTTCTATTATTTTCGTCGTCGGCACCCAGTAGCGGTAACTAATTGTTACTCCACTTTCAGCAAACCGTTCAATGCCAACTTGTGATAGCGGTTCACTTGCGACTAACTCATGGTCTTTCAATACGTCTTCTATAAGCTCTATAGCATGCTCAGCACTGGCGTTATAGGCAATATCAATTTCACCTTTGACCAATGAATAATTAAATGAGTTATGTAGTATTTCGCCAACGATATGTTTGTTAGGAATAGTAATCTCGACTTTTTCTTCGTTGATCAAAATGGTGTAGCCTAACTCAATGGTTTTTACTTGACCGCTGACATTTTTAACTTCAATCGTGTCACCAACAATAAAGGGGCGGGTGGCAATAATAGCCAAGCCTGCGCCATAATTTGATAACATCCCTTGCAATGCTAAACCAGCGCCAAGAGAAGCGGCACCAATTGCAGCAACAAAAGGTGTGACACTTATGCCAATTTTACCTAGCGCAATAATAATGAACATAACGATAAACAATACTTTCACTACATTACTGACAAAATTAGTGAGAGTAATATCAATATTGTTACGCGCCATTAAAGCGGCAATCATCTTAGATATTTTTTGTGCCACCCACAAACCAAAAATCAAGATCAACAATGCGCCAACTAATTGCATGCTGTACTTAACGAGGTACTCAGTGATCATGGTGTAGTATTTTTCAACTTGTTGGATTTCTGTACTGATCATCTATTATCCATAAATAAAGTGGTTAAACTATTTCATCATAGCAGAGCTTGACTCAAAAAAGGATAAAGTAATGGTACGATTAAAGCGGTAAGTAATGCGCTCAATGCCATTGCCACTGAAGCAAATGCACCAATACGCGGATGCTCAACAAGTGCGGCGGCGGTGCCTATTGCATGAAATGCAGTACCAATCGCAACGCCTTGTGCCTGATGGTTATAAATGCCCACCTGACGAAGAATAAGTAGCGCGAACAAAGCACCTAATAAGCCGATAAAAATCACCATCGCAGCTGCCAGCGAAGCAATGCCTCCGAGTGAATCAGTGACTAGCAGAGTAATGGGAGTAGTGACCGATAAAGCGGCAACAGATGCTGCTAATTGTGTAGGCACATTAAATGCAGCACTGAGTAAGGTTGCAACCACAGTGGCATTGATTATGCCCAGACTACAGCAGCCAACAATCAGCAAGAGATTTCTTCGTATATGCACAAATTGTTGATATAGCGGTAATGCTAGCGCAACAATGGCAGGCTCCAGTAAATAGCTTAATAGCTGGCTATGGCTAGCAAATTGCGAATAAGGCAGTGAAAAACTCACTAGTAATATGGCTATAAGCGTAATAGTGATAAAAACGGGATTAGTCAGCGCTTTTAATAAAGGATTGTTAATGGTTGTATTGAGCTTCCTTAACCCTAAAAACAGCGTGATAATTACAGGAATACTTAACCACCATAGATCAATCATGTTCAATCCTGCCTTTAAATACACTGATCACTGCTGCGATAAGCAGTAAGCTGGTCAATGGCACTAAAATGAAAACTGCACTGAGAAATTGCCATTGCAGGGCGATGATTTCAAGGTGTTCGATAAAACCAACCCCAGCAGGGATGAAAAAAAGCGGCATGACATTTAATAATGGCTTAGCACAGGGAGTTAAGTGATGCTCTTTAACTACGTTTGTTAAAAGTAACGTAAGTAGCATTAGCATCGCTAATAGGGGGGCTGGAAAGCTACCTTGCAGCCAGTGCATGATTATTTTTGCTATCGCCAAGCAACCCAAAATCAAACAGCTGCTGAGTAAATAAGGAAAGATTTTTTTAAGCACAGTTCGGGGATCCATTGATTATTTACTCACTACAGGTCGTATTATACTTCAGCATATTTGCTTGTTGAAAACTATGCGACTTATTGCTTAGCGTTGATATTAAGTGAATTTGTTACCAACGTTTACTATTTTGATACTCGATGTTGTCGGCGCCTTTGGCTTTTGCAATGGCCTTTTTTGTATTGCTGTTAATAAGCAGACGAATTTGGCTAATGGTTTCTTTTGCTAAAATTTGTCTTCTTGGAGTGTTAAAACTTTGTTGGGTAACGCGTTTGATTGCCGCTAAAGTATCCGGTGAGCGAGCTAATAAGGTATTGATCATTGCTAAACAGCGTTGCTTTGGATCCGCATTTACTTCGGTTATTAACCCTAATTGCAGCGCTTTATCAGCACTAATAGGATCTGCATGACTGGCAAGCCACATGGCATCGTCACGTTTTAGTAAGCTAGGTAGTACAACATTTGCACCCATATCAGGGCATAGTCCCCAGCGCGCTTCCATAATGGCTAATTTAGCATCTGGGTGCACAATCCGATAATCAGCCCCAAGAGCTATTTGCAGGCCACCACCAAAGCAATTACCTTGGACAACTGCGAATACCGGCACACTTAGTGATTGCCAACCCAGCACAACTTGCTGCGCTAAATTACAGTTACCCGGTAACCATTTAAATAGCAACTTGGCAATATTTATGGGACTTTTCATAACGGCAGCAACATCCAGTCCAGCACAAAAATGCTCACCATCACCTTGAATAACGACAGCGCGGATAGTCGGGTCTTTTTTAATTTTTTTAATGATACTTGTCAGCTGTTTGAACATGACAAAATTCAACGCATTTTGTTTATCTTTTCGGGATAATGTAACGAAGGCGATAGCCTGCTGTGTTTCAAAATTAATCATGTCAACTCCTCTGACCTGTTTCAGTTTAGCTTACGAGCTAATTGAATTGATGTAAAGCGTGGCTTTCTTGTTTGAAAAGCAAGCTATTTTATAGCCTGTTATTGTGAACCTCTGATACAAATGATTACAAAGTGGTCTATATTTTTAATCGGGTGGCTTGTTATATGATCGACCCATAATAGCCTCTGAACGTAACTTGGCGTTTAAACACAATTTAAAATAAACATATAAAGGTAGTGCGCGCAGCTACTAAGGAGATAAACCATGCTAAAAAGGTTCACGCCTAGCATTTTAGGAACTTACATGTCATTAGCGATCAAAGGGGTTGTTGGTACAACATTAATCGCTTTTTTAGCTGGTTGCTCAGATGATAATGCTACCAAACAAGTCGCTCCGCCTCCTGCGGTTTCAGTATTTAATGTTGTTACCCAAGAGGTGGGGAATTATCGAGAGTTTGTTGCTCGCACAGAAGCTCATCAGGAAGTGAAAATTCGCGCTCGTGTTGAGGGTGAATTAATAGAACGTCATTTTGATGAAGGCTCATTTGTTGAAAAAGGACAGCTACTACTAAGAATCGATCCAAGTGAATATCAATCTTCTGTTGCTGAAATTGAAGCGGACTTAAAAAGTAAGCTTGCTGGCGAAGATGGCGCATCTCGCGATTTAAAACGCGGTAAAGAAGTTGCTGCACAAGGGTTTATCTCACAATCTGATTTAGATAAATTAACCACTAAGTATGAGCAAGCTGCTGCGGCTGTTATCTCAGCAAGGGCAAGCCTTGAAAAAGCAAAATTAAATTTAAGTTACACCGAAATTAAAGCGCCGTTTGCAGGGCGTATTGGTAAGGTTAATTACGATGTAGGCAATATTGTTAGTCCTTCCTCAAATGAACTAGCGGAATTGACCGATGTGGATCCAATTTATGTCAATTTTCAAGTAGAAGAAGGTGATTACATTAGTTATCGTCAAAAACATCAAGACAGTGCTAATAACCCTCAAAATGTACCAATCGATTTATCCCTGCGTTTGCCAAATAACTCGGACTTGGGGGCTAAAGGGCAGTTAGATTTTGCCGATACGAAAATTGATCGCAGTACTGGCACTGTTGAATTAAGAGCGACATTTGCCAATCCACAAAACATTATAATGCCAGGCTTGTTTGTCACCTTAATTGTTGAAAGTAAAGATAAGAAATTACAAGCACTTATTCCTCAAGCAGCAGTACAAGAAAATCAACAAGGTAAATTTGTACTCGTGGTGGGTGAAGATAACAAAGTTGCTACGCGCATTGTGCAACTAGGACGGCGCATTAATGCGATGTGGGTCGTTCAATCGGGCCTTGAAGAAGGTGAGCAAGTGATTGTTGAAGGTTTACAAAAAGTACGTCAAGGGGTCGAAGTTAAACCAGTTGAAAAAAAGGTCGATCACACCACCGGTACAATTTCTAGTCAATCAGACGCTGCAAACTAAAGGAAACGCACATGATAAGTAAAACGTTTATCGCGCGGCCTAAATTTGCCCTAGTCATTTCGATAGTGATTACGCTAGCGGGTTTGATTTCCATGGGTTTGCTGCCAGTTAATATGTATCCCGAGATTACTCCACCGCAAATACAGATCACCGCAGTTTACCCAGGTGCCAGTGCGCAAATAGTGGAAGAGTCTGTGGTCAGACCCATTGAAGAGCAAGTTAATGGTGTAAAAGATATGATGTATATCGAGTCCAGCTCCAGCAATAACGGCACTGCTACGATAACTGCATACTTTAAGGTGGGCACGGATACTGATATTGCTCAAGTCAATGTACAAAACCGTGTCGCGTTAGCTGAGCCGGGGTTACCCAGCGAAGTAACACGCCAAGGTGTATCGGTTAAGAAAAAATCCAGTTCAATGTTATTGGGTATTAACTTGTATTCTAGCCAAGCAAACATTGATGCTATTTTTTTAAGTAACTATGCAACAAATTACTTAACGGAACCGCTGGGACGAATTAAAGGCGTGGCATCGGCTGAGGTTATGGGTGAGAAAACCTATTCAATGCGATTGTGGTTACGTCCAGATAAAATGGCGGCGTTAGGGCTGACAGTAGGCGAAGTTAGAGCAGCATTACAAGAGCAGAATACCATAGTGGCAGCTGGTAAATTAGGTGCTGCACCGAGTTTACCAAGTCAGCAGTTTGAATATTCAATTCAAGCTAAAGGGCGTTTAAAAACTCCAGAAGAGTTTGGCCAAACAATTATTCGTGCTAATCAAGATGGTAACTTTGTACGTTTAACTGATATTGCCCGCATCGAACTTGGCTCAGCTGATTACAGTATTAACGCTAAGTTAAATCAGCAAGATACCGCTTTTATAGTTATTTACCAATTAACCGATGCCAATGCAACGCAAGTGGCAAGTGATGTTAAAGCCACCATGGCAGAGCTTGCTAAGCAATTACCAGATGGTGTTGAATACTCAATACCATACGATACGACAGAGTTTATCAATCGCTCAATCGAAGAAGTGGTTATCACATTATTTCAAGCCGTTGGCCTAGTTGTTTTAGTGGTGTTTTTGTTTTTACAAAACTGGCGCGCGACACTTATTCCAACTATTGCCATTCCAGTATCGTTGGTGGGGACGTTTGCTTTTATGATGGCTATGGGTTACTCAATTAACTTAATCACCTTATTTGGTTTAGTGCTAGCGATCGGTATTGTGGTAGATGATGCAATTATTGTAATTGAGAATGTTGAGCGGATCCTCAAAGAAGAAAAGCTGCCGATTAAGGAGGCGGTCACTAAAGCGATGGAGCAAGTAACCGGGCCTATTATTGCGACCACGTTGGTGTTATTAGCCGTATTTGTGCCTGTAGGCTTTATGCCTGGTATTACCGGGGAGCTTTATAAGCAGTTTTCTGTAACGATTTCGTTTGCGGTATTAATTTCATCGGTTAACGCATTAACCCTAAGTCCAGCTTTATGTGCGCTATTGTTAACAGAAAAGTCTATGAAACCGATAAAATGGCTGGCGCCAGTCGAGCAAGGCATTGTTAAATCAACTTCCATCTATTCTAAAATCATCCACTTTGTTTTAAAACGCTCGGCACGAGTGGGTATTTTTGCCTTAGTTATTTTTGTGGTGGCAGGCTGGCTGGCTAAAAGCGTTCCAACAGGATTTGTGCCAGCCGAAGATCAAGGTTTTGTGTTTGTAGATGTGCAATTACCAGATGCGGCGGCTTCTGGTCGCACTGCTGATGTGATGCATAAAATAGGTGACATTATTAAACAAGAACCTGCAGCAACTGATTTTATTGCGGTATCCGGTTTTTCTTTGATTGGCGGGGCGGGCTCAAATAATGCTTTAGGTATTGTTATTTTAAAAGACTGGGAAGAACGCACTAGTGCTGAACTAGGCTTAAAGTCAGTGATTGGTCGTTTGATGGGAAAAATGTGGGCCATGCCAGATGCGCAGATAATGGTATTTAACCCGCCGCCAATTCCTGGTTTAGGTAATAGCGCTGGTTTTGAGTTTCGCCTACAAGACAGTGAAGGTCGGGATCCGACTGAATTGGCGCAAGTACTTAATGGTCTGGTATATGAAGCGAACCAACATCCAAGCTTGAGTAATGTGTACAGTACTTTTAGAGCAAATGTACCGCAGTACTTTTTAGAGATAGATCGCAATAAAGCAAAGGCTCAAGGGGTTGCATTAAGTGACATATTCTTAACGCTCCAAGCCCAGCTCGGCTCATTATATATTAACGATTTCAATCAGTTTAGTCGTACTTATAAAGTAATCATGCAAGCTGAGAGTGAGTTCCGTAAAAATCCTTCCGACTTACAGCATTATTTTGTGCGTAATAATGAAGGCGACATGGTGCCATTAACGACACTTGCTAAACTTGAACCAATTCTTGGGCCAACAACCCTTAAGCACTTTAATTTATATCGTAGTGCGAGTATCAGTGGTCAAGCAGCTGCGGGGTTCTCAAGTGGTGATGCAATAGCTGCCATGGAAGAGCTAGCTAAGCAGTTACCTAATGGCTATGTATTTGAATGGGCAGGGCAATCTAAACAAGAAATTGAAGCTGGCAATATGGCACCGTTGCTATTTGCTTTGGCCGTTATCTTTGTTTACTTGTTCTTGGTTGCACAATATGAAAGTTGGACGATCCCTTTTTCAGTTATAGCCGCAATTCCACTGGCGATGTTTGGCGCAATGTTAGCGTTATACGTACTGGGTATGGAAAATAATATTTATGCACAAGTGGGGTTAGTACTGCTTATTGGTATGTCGACCAAAACTGCAATCTTGATTGTAGAGTTTGCGATGGAAGAACGGCTTGCCGGCAAGAGTATTTTTGATGCGGCTCTTAGTGCAGCCAAAATGAGGTTTCGTGCGGTATTAATGACTGCTCTTTCATTTGTATTAGGTGTATTACCGTTAGTATTTGCAACTGGCGCGGGTGCTGGAAGCCGCGTATCGCTTGGTGTCACTGTGCTAGCCGGCATGTTAGCCGCGACTATATTGGGTACTTTGCTGGTGCCATTATTTTATAGTTTGGTGCAGTCAATGCGCGAAAAAGTAAAGGGCACAGCGACAACGCAAACGTAAAATAAGCCCTGTATAAAAAAAGTCAGGGAAACCTGGCTTTTTTTTGTCAAAAATTTGCTGAGGTTTGATACTATATCTGGCATTAGCATCATGAAAGGTTTATGGCAATGACAGGACCCCGTTTATACAGTGAAGAAGAAGTAACGCATCAAGCTTACGATATCTTTTTAGAGTTAGCCCCAGATAACCTTAGTGAGCAAGATGTTGATGATTTTAACCAGCATCGTGAAGAGCTTGGCTTTATTGAAGAAGGTGAGCCTGATGACCAATGGCAAGATTTTGTCGCATTAGAAATAGAGCCAGAATTATTTATTCAGGTGTTAGTGGGACTTGAATTCGATAATCAAGATATTTTATTTGCTAAAATTTTGATTAGCCGTGATAAAGACGCGCCGTTTTGTCATATATTATGGAAAGATAGCGAATAATCTCGATGCAGTATCTTAGTGAAAACAGCCTTGTTTTAAATATCAACACAGTGAGCGAACAGTGATTAGGTTACTGCTGTTGTTGGGCTGTCTGCTTAGCTTTAGAGTCTGGGCGGTTGATCCTTTTGAAGACTTTCATGAGTATGGTCAACTCTCAGATGAAGAGATCCATAAAATCCATCAAGGCGAACTATTATACGGCGATACTGAATTTGGATTTATTGTTAGTCGCGGTAATACTAATTCGACCAGTTTTAAGTTCAAAGGTAACTTATATCAAGATCTTGAGAATTGGCGTAATCAATTCAAAATAGATAGTTTATATAAACGTGATCGTAACGACACCACTGGCAATGATGAAGTCTCGGCAAACCGTATATTTTTCTCTGCGCAGGGCAACTATAAAGTTGGGGTAAAAAATGCCTCATTCTTTATGTATGGTGATTATGAAGAAGATGAATTCAGTGGTCTTGAGTTTAAAAGCACACTTGCGGCAGGTTATGGTAATCGTTTATATCAAGGGGTAAAAAACCAAGTTGATTTTGATATAGGGCCTGGTTTATACCGCTCGGTAGCACAAGATGATGCTGAGCTTGAAGATGAGCAAGACAAAACCAAAACCGGTTATTTATTACGTTTAGCACTGCAGTGGGAGCGTACGGTCTCGACTCGAACACGTTTCAATCAAGATTTAAGTATTGAACAGTCATTGTCAGGATTGAACTCACGATTAAAGTCAGAAACATCACTGATCAGCCAACTAATGGGCGCTGTATCATTAAAGTTTACTTATTTATATCGTTATAATTCTAAGCCGGAAGACGATAAGTTAAAGTTTGATTCAGAACTAAGTGCGACATTAGTTTATAGTTTTTAATATTTTAGAGAGTGTTATGTATCAGCATAAGCAATTTGCACTGTTCATTTTTGTTATTCTAAGTTGGATTGCCAGCTTTGTTGGTTTAGCTTGGTATTTAATTGGTGCCGATATGCCGTTAATGGTATTTGCAGCGATTTTAGTGCTGGTGGGGTTTTTGTTCCATGGTTTAACCATTAAAGTTGATGACAGCCAAATTAGCTGGGGGTTTGGTCCTGGTGTGTTTGGTGATAAGTTACAGTTAGTGGATATTATTGAAGCTAAAGCGGTAGAAAACTCTTTTCGTCATGGTATTGGCTTACGTATTACCCATGATGGTTGGGTATACACAGTGTCAGGATTTAGCGCGGTACAGCTAACTTTAAAAGATGGCAGCCAATATCGCTTGGGAACTAACGACCAAGATGGTTTACTGGCAGCGTTGGCGGGTAAGATAAGTGAGCCAATAGCAGAGCCTACACCCGTTTGATTAAATTATAGATATAAAAAAAGCGCAGTAGCGCTTTTTTTATTGTCGGTTTAGTCCACTAAGTCGATATTAGTGGTCGTGACCACAGCCACCATCACCATGGACATGGCCATGCTCTAGCTCGTCTGCTGTTGCATCACGCACTTCAAGTATTTCTACATCAAAGTTTAAAGTGATGCCAGCGAGTGGATTATTACCATCAACAATTACATCGTCTTCTTGAATATCAATGATCATTACAGATTGATCGCCGTCATCTGTTGAGGCACGAAATTGCATACCAACTTCAATTTCCATGCCTTCAAACATCGACTTAGGTACTGCTTGCATCAGATCATCATGGCGTTCGCCATAACCTTGCTCTGGTGGCACAGTAACGCTGAGTGTGTCGCCCGCTTTTTTACCTTGCAGGGCATCTTCTAGGCCTTGAATTAAGTAACCGGTACCAACGATAAAGATCAGTGGCTCACCATCAAATGAGTTATCGATAGAGTTTTTGTCATTATCCATGACTGAATAATGCATTTTTACCACTTTATTTGTTGCAACGATCATAGTCACTCCTATTTATTCGTCTTCGAGAGAGTAGGGTAGAGGAAGGATTGATAGCTCTACCGTTGGGGCATGTTTTGCACGCAGTAACTGACTAGTTTCACTGTCGTTTGGCAACACAACAAGGCCAAATAAGGTTTTACTTTGTTGATTGTAGGCTTGGCTTATTAATTTGCCAGCACGACGCCAGTTTTCACCCATTTGGGTTTCAAGCTCTGGTTCAGCTAATTCTCCATCGCTGTGCCCTGATACGATATACATAGCGCGTTTATTTTTACCAAGGTATTTCATGCGGGCAACGGTTTCTTGGCCTGTGTAACAGCCTTTACGAAAGCTTACTCCACCGATAGCTTGCAGGTTAACCATTTGTGGTACGTATTCACCGAGTGCCGCTTCATTGAGCTCAGGCTCACCCGCTAAAATACTATGTTGGTGCCACAGCGCGTCGTTTTCAAGGGCGATAACCTCATCAGGCAGTGAAAATTCGTCATTAACCATCAGTAAAATGCGGTTTTTTGCTAATTTTAGTGCTTTACCATGACTAAAATCGCAAGCGCTATCTTGCTCATTAAAATGAATGTTCAACGCATTTAAGGTTGCAGCTAGATCATCACCGATTAAACCAATTAACTTGCTGGTAGCAGCGTGTATTTCAACTTTTGAAAACACCGCATACTTTTTTAATTCAGTTAAAGATTGAGCGGTTTCAACCGCTGATGCTGCTAAATAGTAACTATCTTGATAAGCAAAGAGCTTGGCTACACTCCATAATTTACCTTTGGCATTACAGTGCCCAGCCCATAAGAAGTTGGTTTGGTTGAGCTTATTAATATCTTGGGTAATTTGGCCATGAAGGTAGGCGAGTTTATCAACACCGCTAATGCGGATCAGCTGATGTGATAAAGGGCATGCGTGTACTGTTGACATAAAAACCTGCGTTACAAGAAATGTAGGCGCGTATAATACCGTAGTTAGCGCTGCTGGTATAGATGCATAAATAGCTGTTTATTCAGGTGCAATTTGTTAAACTGCTAAGCAACTTAGTACGAGGTAAAAAATGACTGAAATTCACAATAAAGCGCGTATCCGCTGGGCTTGTCGCCGCGGCATGTTAGAACTAGATGTGTTATTTATGCCATTTGTAGATGAGGCATTTGATTCGTTATCTGTACAGCAGCAAGCTGTTCTTCAACGTTTGCTTGAAGCGGATGATCCCGATCTATTTGCGTGGTTTATGGGCCATCAAGAATGTAAAGATCCTGAGCTTAAACAGATGGTACAACTGATTTTAGACCGAGTTCGTGTATAGGTTTAGGGTTACTAATAATGTTCCAGACCACAGACCTTTTGTGGTCTACTTTAGCTTGTTCGCAGTGTGTTATAGCTTATTTTTAACTAGCGTATTAGCGCAATTTATTTGTGTCGCCAGTAGTACTATTTTTGGCTATGTAAGTTGGCACTGGTATAAAAAATCCCATCCTCAGCAAGGCGTTTTTATATTAGATTCTACGCAATGTCGTTTTGAAAATAATACGCTAAAAATAAATGGCCATATCAGCAACAAAAGCCGTGTTTATCAAAGCAGTGTTTGGTTATATATTAATGGCTTTGCAAGCTCCCACTGGCTGATTATTAATGCCAGCGGGGTTGATGAACTGAGTTTTGTGCGCTTGAAACGTCTTACTTTGGCTGCTCGTCATGAGCAAGCGGAGTTAAAATAGTGGGCGTTGGATTATCATTTAACTGCGGGTAGTCAATGGTATAATGCAAGCCTCTGCTTTCTGTTCGCTCCATTGCACTGCGAATTATAAGCTCTGCTACTTGCACTAAATTACGCAGTTCAAGCAAGTTATTCGAAACGCGGAAGTTTGCATAATAATCACGAATTTCTTGCTGTAGTAATTCAACTCGGTGTAACGCACGTTCTAGGCGTTTAGTTGAACGCACAATGCCAACATAGTCCCACATAAATAGTCTTAGTTCATGCCAATTATGGGTGATCACCACTTCTTCATCTGAGTTAGTTACGCGGCTTTCATCCCACATCGGCAGCACTTTTAATGCTGGACTATGTTGTATTTTTGCTAAAATATCTTTTGCTGCGGCGTGAGCAAATACAATGCACTCTAGTAATGAATTACTGGCCATGCGATTAGCGCCATGTAGCCCCGTATAAGCGACTTCGCCTACCGCATATAAGTTATCTAGATCGGTCTTGCCGTTAAAGTCAGTCATGACTCCACCACAGGTATAATGTGCCGCAGGAACCACTGGAATTGGATCTTTAGTGATATCGAGCCCGACACTTAAGCATTTTGCATAAATGGTCGGGAAATGCTCAATAATAAAGTCTTTATCTTTATGGCTAATATCTAAATACACACAGTTAGCACCTAAGCGCTTCATCTCAAAATCGATAGCGCGGGCAACAATATCGCGTGGTGCGAGCTCTTCACGCTCGTCAAAGTCTTTCATGAATCGTGTGCCGTCAGGGCGCTTTAAATAAGCACCTTCACCGCGCATCGCTTCGGTGATCAGAAAGTTTTGTAGCTCTGGGTGATATAAACTGGTCGGGTGGAATTGGTTAAATTCCATATTGGCTACTCTACAACCTGCCCGCCAAGCCATGGCGATACCATCACCACTGGATACATCAGGGTTGGATGTGTAAAGGTATACTTTACTGGCACCACCGGTTGCTAAGGCTACAAACTTAGCTGAAATTGTTTCGACTTTCTTTGCCGCTCGGTTCCACATATATACGCCATGAATATGTTTACCGTTTTGGCCTAATTTTTTATCACCAATTAAATCTATCGCGTTGTATTGTTCTAATAAGGTAATTTCTGGGTGCGCTTGTACTTGGCTTATTAGCGTTGTTTGCACTGCTCGGCCGGTGGCATCTGCAGCGTGTAAAATTCGGCGATGGCTATGGCCGCCTTCACGGGTTAAATGAAAGCGCTCTTTGCCTTTGCTATCAAACTCCATATCAAAAGGCACGCCTTGCTCGATTAGCCATTGCAAGCAGTCATGGGCATTACTTGCGGTGTATTGCACGGCGGTTTTGTCACATAAACCACCACCGGCATCTAAGGTATCTTGTACGTGAGATTCAATGCTGTCATTCTTTTTATCAAACACGGCAGCAATGCCGCCTTGTGCATAAAGTGTGGAACCTTCCGTCAATTCACCTTTGCTGATCACGGTAACTTTACAGTGATTAGCTAAAGATAATGCTAATGAGAGGCCAGCTGCGCCGCTGCCAATAATAGCGACATCCGTGATATGGTGTTTATTTTGGTTCATGTCCGTGGTCTTTGCGGTTACAATGCCCAGATACTAATGTATAAACAGTAATGAGCAAATAATAATATTATGATAGGCGTATATGTATCATATTTGGCGCGACACTATTAGTGATTTTCAACTTTCGCCAATATATTTATATGCTATTTTATAAAAAAATAATATTAAACAGAACTTTTCATTCATGCAGCAGTCAGAGTATTTGTAAACAATGGCAGGATATGAATGACAAGCAATAATCAGACAGAGGAGTACCGGCTCGAATGAGCGAGCAGGATTTGGATTTAGCGCTAGTAAAAAGGGTCCAGCAGGGCGATAAAAATGCCTTCAATCTTTTAGTAAAGAAGTATCAGAACAAAATAGCCGGTTTGATTTCACGTTATGTATCAAATCAAGGCGATATTGCTGATGTTGCTCAAGAAGCTTTTATTAAAGCATACCGCGCACTTCCAAACTTTAGAGGGGACAGTGCCTTTTATACTTGGTTATACCGTATCGCCGTTAATTGTGCTAAAAATTACTTAGTGGCTCAGGGCCGCAAACCGCCAGCAAATGATATAGATGCTGACGATGCAGAGTTTTATGATGGTGCTGATGCAATGCGTTCAAACGCATCCCCTGAGAACTTGTTATTAAGCGAAGAAGTTCGCGCAGTGATTTTTAACACCATTGATAGTTTGCCTGAAGATCTTAAAACCGCGATCACTCTACGAGAAATCGAAGGGATGAGCTATGAAGAAATAGCCGTGGTGATGGATTGCCCAGTCGGGACGGTGCGTTCGCGTATTTTCCGTGCCCGTGAAGCAATAGATAACAAATTAAACCCATTAATAGGCGAGTCTTAATATGACAAAAGCACACGTTAACAAGTTGGATAATCAGCATTTATCCGCATTACTTGACGGCGAACAATCATTAACTGATGAGGTTATTGCCCAGCAAGATGCGGCAACCTTAGGACGTTATGCGCTAATAGGTGACGTAATGCGTGCTGAGTCAGAAGATGCGTTCGTCTTTGATATAAGCGATAGTGTTGCGCAAGCGCTGGAAAGTGAGCCAGTTTATGCTGATTTCACACAACCAGCGGCACAGCCAACACCATTGGCTGCAACGGGCACCGATAATGTAGTGGCATTTAACTGGCGCAAACCAGTTGCACAACTTGCAATTGCAGCAAGTGTCGCCATGTTTGCAATTGTTGGTGTACAAACATTGCCACAAAGTGAAAACTCACCTAGCAATGAAATTCCGATGTTACAAACAACACCAGTAACAGGAATGGCATCACCAGTTAGCTATTCGTCAGAACCCGCTTTACAAAATGCAGAGCAAGGTTTGCGTGAGTTACAGCAACAGCGTATTGGCGCGTTAGTATTAGAACATCAACGCCAAGCACGAGTTGCATATTCATTAGAAAAAGCTCACACTGAGGCGCAAGCCAAAGAGGAAAAAAACTAATTAAATGAAAGTAATTACTTTTATTTTGTCGTTGGTATTAATGGCTCCAGCTTTTGCTGACGACGAAAACCCCGCAAAAGAGCTACTGCTCAAAATGGCTGACGCCGTTCATAATCGTAACTTTGACGCATCATTTGTGGTCGTGAAAGGAAAGTCAATGGAACCATATCGTTGGTTGCATGCAAAACAAGGTAATACAGAACTCGAACATTTGAGCTTACTCAATGGCGCAGGCCTTGAGATGGTTCGTATCGATGATCAAGTTACTTATTTTGAGCCACAGTCTGAGCCTTATTCAATAGATACTGATTCTATAGCAGGCCCAATCCCAGAAGTGTTGTTTAAAGATGTTGAGCGCTTAAGTCAGCATTACGATTTTGTACTCGGTGGTAAAGGCCGTATTGCAGGGCGTGCTGCGCAGCTTGTGCGCATCGAATCAAAAGACGAGTATAAGTTTAATTATTGGCTGTGGCTTGATGCAGAGTCATCACTATTACTAAAATCTGCTTATGTTAATCATGCCGGTGAGATGTTAGAACAACTACAGTTAACCCATATTAGTGTAACCGAAGAGCCCGCTGCGTTATTACTTGAAATGCTTAATCGTAAATTTCCAACGCCACT
The DNA here is from genome assembly GCF_014164535.1 of Pseudoalteromonas sp. SG41-2. NCBI lineage: Bacteria > Pseudomonadati > Pseudomonadota > Gammaproteobacteria > Alteromonadales > Pseudoalteromonadaceae > Pseudoalteromonas > Pseudoalteromonas sp. SG41-2. The sequence goes on from NZ_JACJFK010000002.1 coordinate 62,933, forward strand.
ACCGGCAGCGGCAATTACCAAAAATGAAGCAAATACAGGAAGTAATAATTGGCAAATAGGTTGGTTACCTGAGGGGTTTAGTTTACTAAAATCAGACCGTCATAAGCTTGATTTGAACAATGAACTGACGGATTATTATTTATACTCAGATGGTTTTGTCGAAATTTCAGTGTTCGTACAAAGACCATTACCAGGTCGCAGACCAAGCGGTGCATTGTCATCCGGTGCCACGACAGTATATGTGCATAATAGCGGTAGTTTTGATGTGTCAGTGGTGGGGAATATTCCAGCAATGACTGCAAAAGCAATTGCTGAATCGGTTGCAAGACCCTTGTAATATAAGCTGATAATGATAGAACAAACTCTTACAGTGGTGTCGATTCAAGGCGCCACTGCGCATTTAGAAGCCCAACAAAAGCAAGCCTGTGAAGGGTGTAATGGCCGTTGTGGTTCACAAATTTTTAGTAAGCTATTTGGCACTGCTAAAAAAACCTTCCCCTATCGATTTGAAATTCCAGTTGTGGTTGGGCAAAAAGTAACCCTAGCACTGGATGATAGCCACATGGTAAAGCATGCTTTTGCAGTGTATATGTTGCCTTTGGTGTTAAGTCTGGTATTTGCGTTAGTGGCTGCTGAGGTTTTTTCTGTGCCTGAATGGTTGCAAATCATTGCCGCTATAGCTGGTGGTTTTACTGGCTTTGGCATCGCTAAAAGCCGAGTGAAAAGCCTAAAGCATGATGTTAAAGTAATAAAAATTCACCCTATTAGCCTTCCTTTAACTCAAATAGATGGTGATTGAAGCCAATTAAATGTAAAATTACGGCTTTATACACTCAGTCCATTAAAATAGAAGTTTAGAATCCAGTTTATGAAGCATATCCGTAATTTTTCGATCATCGCCCATATTGACCACGGTAAATCGACCCTTTCAGATCGTTTGATCCAAGTTTGTGGTGGTTTAACAGACCGCGAAATGCAAAAGCAAGTATTGGATTCAATGGATATTGAGCGCGAGCGTGGTATCACCATTAAAGCGCAAAGTGTAACTCTAAATTATAAAGCCAACGATGGTGAGACTTACCAACTTAACTTTATCGACACCCCTGGACACGTTGACTTTACTTATGAAGTATCGCGTTCACTAGCAGCGTGTGAAGGTGCATTATTAGTTGTTGATGCCGGTCAAGGTGTTGAAGCGCAAACTCTAGCGAATTGTTACACCGCCATCGAAATGAATTTAGAAGTAATTCCGGTATTAAATAAAATCGATTTACCACAAGCTGATCCACTTCGTGTAGCCGAAGAAATTGAAGATATTATTGGTATCGATGCCCTAGATGCCGTGCAATGTAGCGCTAAAACAGGTGTGGGTATTGCCGAAGTTCTTGAAATGATTGTTAAGGACGTACCGCCACCAGAGGGTGATAAAGACAAGCCGCTACAGGCGCTTATCATCGACTCATGGTTTGACCCGTATCAAGGTGTAGTATCGCTGGTGCGTATTAAGCACGGTGAATTAAGAACGGGCGACAAGATAAAAATTATGTCGAACGAGCATATACACACTGCAGATCAGGTTGGTGTTTTTACACCAAAGCAAACCAACACCGGTATTTTAAGAACTGGTGAAGTAGGTTTTGTTATTGCGGGTATTAAAGAAATACATGGTGCGCCAGTAGGTGACACTATTACCCATCAAAAAAATGCAGCACCTGAGCGCTTACCGGGCTTTCAAAAAATTAAACCACAAGTTTATGCCGGTATGTTTCCAATTGCCTCGGATGAGTATGAATCATTCCGTGATGCGCTTAATAAACTAAGCTTAAATGATGCGTCGTTATTCTTCGAACCAGAAAATTCAACAGCACTTGGCTTTGGCTTTCGCTGTGGCTTCTTGGGCATGTTGCACATGGAAATCATTCAAGAGCGTTTAGAGCGTGAATACGATATTGACTTAATTACCACCGCACCAACGGTAATTTACGAAGTTGTAACTAAGGAAGGTACGATTCAGATTGATAACCCATCTGATTTACCTGCTGTAAATGATATTTTAGAAATTCGTGAGCCCGTTGTTGAAGCTAATATTCTTGTACCACAAGAGTATTTAGGCAGTGTTATTACGCTTTGTATTGAAAAGCGTGGTATGCAAACCAAGATGAACTATCACGGTAAACAAGTCGCAGTTACTTATGAACTGCCAATGGCTGAAGTGGTGATGGACTTTTTCGATAAGTTAAAGTCAACCAGTCGTGGCTTTGCCTCGCTTGATTATAACTTTAAGCACTTTCAAACATCAGACATGGTACGTGTTGATATTTTGATCAATGGTGAGCGTGTTGATGCACTTGCGATTATTGTTCACAGAGACAGTGCGCAATCGCGTGGTCGTCAACTAGCTGATGCATTGAAAGAGCTTATTCCTCGTCAAATGTTTGATATTGCGATTCAAGCGGCAATAGGTGCACACGTTATTGCCCGTACCACTGTTAAACAGTTACGTAAAAACGTAATCGCGAAGTGTTATGGTGGCGACGTGAGTCGTAAGAAAAAGCTACTTCAAAAGCAAAAAGATGGTAAAAAACGTATGAAGCAACTAGGTAATGTTGAAGTGCCTCAAGAAGCATTTTTAGCTATTCTTAAAGTTGGTAAGTAAGTTTTTTAACCAAATTACGTAAGATAAAGGATTTAATGCATGGCAGGTTATTTTTCAATATTTTTAGTGTTGTTAACTTTAGGCTCAGGCTTAATTTGGTTAATTGACCATTTTATGTTTGCACCAAAAAGGCAGCAACGCTTAGCTCTTGCGCAAAGTTCTGCTGGCGGCGAGCTCGATGAAGAAACTGCAGCACTAATTGCGCCAGAACCGACGATTACTGAAACGGCAAAATCAATTTTTCCGATGATTGCGGCTATTACGATTTTTAGATCGTTTATATTCGAGCCGTTTCAAATACCATCAGGTTCAATGATGCCGACACTATTAGTTGGCGATTTTATCTTAGTACAGAAATATTCGTATGGCGTGAAAGACCCTGTTTGGCGTACTCAATTAGTTGATGTGGCAGAGCCAGAACGTGGTGATATTGTGGTATTTAAATACCCATTAGATGAAAGTATCGATTATATTAAACGTGCGATTGGTTTACCGGGTGATAAAATCGTTTACCGTGATAAGCGTTTATACATTCAGCCAAATTGCGAACAAGGACAAACACAACAAGGTGACTTATTGTGTAATGAATTTAATAAAATTGATATGGAGATCATTAATCGCGATGAATTTAAGCAAGGCTCTATGGATTTAGTTCGGTTAGATGAAAATTTGACTACGCTAAAACATAATATTTTAATTAACCCTGAAGCGCTGGAAATGAAAGGGCGTTACTATCAACAACCGGGTACACGTTCTGATGAATGGGTAGTGCCGGCTGATCATTATTTTATGATGGGTGATAACCGCGATAACAGCCAAGATAGTCGCGTATGGGGCTTTGTGCCAAAAGAAAACTTGGTGGGTAAAGCTGTCTTTATATGGATGAGTTTTGAATTTGAGAATGGCCCAGATGACATTTTACCAGGCTGGGTTCCAACTGGTGTTCGTTTTGAACGCCTAGGTAATATTCAGTAACAATGAAAAAAAATGTAACAGAGTTATATAGCAAAATAGGGTATACCTTTATTGATCAAGTATTGCTTGAGCAGGCGATGACCCATCGCAGCCATAAAGGACAACACAATGAACGCTTAGAGTTTTTGGGCGATTCCATTTTAAGCTTTGTCATTGCCAATGCTTTATATAGTAAGTTCCCCAAAGCGCGTGAAGGCGATCTTAGCCGCATGCGTTCAACGCTTGTGCGTGGACAAACCTTAGCTGAATTTGGTTTAGAGTTTGGCCTAGGTGATTACTTACGCTTAGGGCCGGGTGAGCTTAAAAGTGGTGGTTTTAGACGTGAATCAACTTTAGCTGATGCGGTTGAAGCAATTATTGGTGCGGTATTTTTAGATGCTGGCATTGATGTTTGTGGAGACTTGATTTTAGCGTGGTATGAATCTCGCCTTGATGCCATTTCGCCAGGTTTAAACCAAAAAGATCCTAAAACATTGCTACAAGAATACTTACAAGCCCGCAAATTACCTTTGCCAGGCTATACTGTAGTTGATACTAAAGGTCAGGCACACAATCAAACGTTCACGGTTGAATGTATTGTTGAAGGTATGGATAGCATCATCTCAGTTGGCAGTTCTCGTCGTAAAGCTGAACAAAAAGCCGCTGAAAAAGCGTTGAAGATACTTAAAAATGAATCTTGATACATTGATCCAACCGCACACGCGTGATTTAGATACTTTTTGTGGCATGGTCGCTATTGTTGGCCGCCCAAACGTTGGTAAATCTACCTTGCTTAATGAAATTATTGAGCAAAAAGTAAGTATTACCTCGCGTAAACCGCAAACCACACGCCACCGTATTATGGGTATTCATACTGTAGGTAAGCACCAAGCCGTGTATGTTGATACACCAGGCCTGCATGTTGAAGAAAAGCGTGCCATTAACCGTTTAATGAACCGTGCTGCTTCAAGTTCATTAGGTGATGTTGAGCTAGTTATTTTTGTTGTTGAAGGTACTCATTGGAATGCTGACGATGAAATGGTGCTTAACAAAGTAAAGCAAAATGGCAAACCGGTATTACTTGTGATGAACAAAATTGATCAAGTAAAAGACCGTGACCTTGTGCTACCGCATATGAAGTGGTTAGGCGAAAAGTTTGATTTTGTTGGCATTATGCCAGTATCTGCGACTCAAGGTAAAAATATCAACCTGATCAAAGATGAAGTAACTAAGCGTTTACCACCGTGTGAATTTTACTTCCCTGAAGATTACGTAACAGATCGTTCTATGCGCTTTATGGCAGCCGAAGTGATCCGTGAAAAGTTGATGCGCTTTATGGGTGAGGAGCTTCCTTACTCAGTTACCGTTGAAATTGAGCAATTTAAATGGCAAGAAAATGGCATTTGGCATATCAATGGCTTGATTTTAGTTGAGCGTGAAACGCAAAAACGTATGGTTATTGGTAATAAAGGCGAAAAGCTTAAAGTGATTGGCCGCGAAGCCCGTAAAGATCTCGAAGAAATGCTTGATAATAAAGTGTTTTTAGAACTTTGGGTGAAGGTTAAATCAGGTTGGGCTGACGACGAGAGAGCACTTCGCAGTTTAGGCTATGGTGAAGATTAATAGCCTAAGCGATATTTATGGATAGCGACTTCTACACGGCATATTTATTACACCGACGTCCTTTTAGTGACTCACAAGTAATGCTTGATATGTTAGTAGAAGGCGTTGGCCAGTTGCGCATGCTGGCGCGAATTAGCGGTCGCCAAGCAACAAAATACAAAGCTCAGTTACAACCCTTCCAAGCCTTACTGGTAAATTATACCGGTAAACACGACCTGAAATATATCCAACGATTTGAACTACATGGCACGCAATCCACACTAGTTGGGGATCAGCTTTATTGTGGGTTTTACCTCAATGAACTAACCAACCGCATTGTACCAATTAATGAACCGATTGATCATGCCTATCAATTGTATAAAACTCACCTACAACAGCTTAACCAGCACCCTAATTTACAAGCTGTATTACGTTCTTATGAATTTCAACTATTAGAATTATTAGGCTATGGCGTTGACTTTAGTTTTGATGCCGCAGGCGATCCAATTTCGGCAGAGCAAACGTATAGTTACTTTGCTGAATACGGCTTTGTTGCCCAAGAAAATCAAGGCAGTGGCTTTTCTGGCGCGCAGTTAAATGCAATTGCAGCTCATGACTTTAGTGCGCCGGATGTGTTATATATGGCAAAACAATTAAGTCGTCATTTAATGAAGCCTTTATTAGGCAAAAAACCATTAAAAAGTCGCGAGCTGTTTATATCCAAATAGTTTGGGTATTCACCAACAATCTTAATACGGTATTTTTAACCGTTATTTTTACAGGTAAAAAAATGAAAGATATTCTTTTGGGTATAAACGTTGATCATATTGCTACCTTACGCCAAGCTCGGGGTACAAATTACCCAGATCCAGCACATGCTGCGAGTGTTGCTGAGCATGCTGGCGCTGATGGGATCACTATTCATTTACGTGAAGACCGTCGTCACATTCAAGATCGTGACGTGTATGTGATGGCTAAAACAATCCAAACACGAATGAACCTTGAAATAGCGGTTACAGATGAAATGATTGATATTGCTTTAGATGTTAAGCCAGCTTATGTTTGCTTAGTACCAGAAAAACGCGAAGAGTTGACCACCGAAGGCGGTTTAGACGTTGTTGGTAATCTAGATAAGATTAAAGCCGCGACAGCAAAATTAACTGACGCCGGTATTAAAGTATCATTATTTATCGATGCAGACAAAGCACAACTAGATGCAGCTAAAGCCTGTAATGCCCCTTATGTTGAAATTCATACTGGCGCTTATGCGGATGCGCAAACTGATACCGAGATACAAAAACAACTTGAGCATATTCATCAAGGCGTAAAGTATGCAGCAAGTTTGGGTTTGATAGTAAACGCCGGCCACGGTCTTCATTATCATAACGTGAAACCGATTGCTGCTATGAAAGAAATTTACGAATTAAACATTGGTCACGCAATTATAGCGCGCGCAGCCATTGATGGATTAGATAAAGCAGTACGTGACATGAAGCGACTAATGCTAGAAGCGAGAGCATAGCCATTGTAATAAATTATAAACATGCACCGCATAAAGTGCGGTGCATGTTAATGCAACTGAAAGGATTTATTTAAAATTGGACTTTAATGCCCATTTTAAATTTGCGGCCAAGTACATCATAGTTACTTGGGAATGTATTACCTGAGTTAGAGCTGGTATCGCCAGCTTCACCACCAACGACAGGTGGTTCTTTTTCAAAAATATTATCTATACCGAAATTAACTACAATGTTTTCTGTTGCGTAATAACTAGCAAATAAATCAAAGTAGTCGTAGCTGTCAATGCTTCTAAAATCTTCAAAAACATTCGGGGCTTCAATCGGCTCTACTTCAACGCCATCTATATGACGCCATTGTAATGACATTGTTAAATCTTCCCATACCCAGCTAGTACGTTGCACCCAACGAAGCTCTGATACAGGGTCACAACTGGTACTGAAGTAACCTTTACAATCGATTATTCTAGCTGTGTCTGAGCTTTGTGACTCCTGTGTTAGATATTTATTGATATTACCTGAAAATTGCAATTCGCCCATTTCGTCCATTAGTACAGCAAAGTTAAAACCAAGTTCGATACCTTCAGCACGTTGGCTTTTCAAGTTAGTGGTGAACTGTTCTATACCAGCTCCAGCAATTGTTAAATCACCACCAATTCTATTTATTTTTGCACACTCATTGGTATCGCCAAGTACATAACAAGCATCAAGAATTTCTTGAGCAGAAAAGTTGCCAATAATATTACTAATATCAATATCATAGTAATCTAATGTGATTGTAAAGTTTTCAAGCGCATCAAACTCAGGCGTCCACACAATACCTGCTGTAAATGTGTCTGCTTCTTCGGCCCCCGGAGGATTCAGAGGATCACTACCGCTAATAACTTGTACTTGCCCTGAAATAACATTTTGCACATTACCAACTTGCGCTTCAGTCATTCCAGTTGATATACAAAGCTGTTTTAATGTTTCATCAATATTACCTGCATTAGCTACTGAACACGGGTCACTTTGAGCATTATCTAATCCTGTGACTACAGGGGATGCAATCTCACCAACATTAGGTGCACGAGTAGCTTGTTGTTGCATGACGCGGACTAAAATATCGCTGACTGGACGCCAATTAAAGCCTAACTTCCAGGTTTCATTGCTACCAACTGTATCATAATCAGCCCAACGAAAACCAAACTCAACATCAAGCGTTTCAGCACCTGGTAACCCATCTAATACCGGCAAGTACCCTTCCATAAATAACTCATCAACGGAGAAACCGCCAGAGATTGGAAGTTGATTACCGCCAGCACCACCTTGGCAGCTTGCTGGAGCAAGCTTTAAACATTCGTCAGGCTCAAATAAGCCTTTTTCTTTACGCTTTTCATAGCCAAAACTCATTGCCAGTGGTGCGCCAGCGCCCGGAATTTCAATAAAGTCGAATGAGCCATTTACACTAGCAGTGAAAACTTCTTGGCTGTATTTTTGTTGTTGCAATGCAATTGCTTGTGCATAACCTGCCATTTCTTCGGTGATTGAACCAAAACCACCAAATAAGTTGATAGGAACACAACTAGAATCACCATTTTTACAAGTAACGCCATCTGTAGTATCAAGCGCGTTTTGAATGTTAGTTAAGTTGGTGTAACCACCACGAACAGTTGTTCGGTTAGATTCACCATATTGATAGCTTGCATCATATTGCCAATCATCTAAAAAGTAACCTGTAACCCCAGTCACCATTTGAAATTGAGTGCTGTCAAATCGTTCTGTTCGAGCGCCAAGCTCTAATGTACGTCTTCTAAGTTGAACTGACAGGTAGTCAGCTTCATCAACAATACCATTGCCATTTATGTCTTGCCAATTAGATGTATCTAAACTTCCTTCACCTAAAGCAGCCGTAGCGCCATCGATCATAAATTGCCTTGCTTGATCGCCTATTAATGGATTGGCTAATGGTAAATTGAACACAGATCCAAAAGTACCAGAAGGAGCTACTTGGGTATCAACACTGGTATTAGTAAAGTTCACAGATGAATAAACTTGGTGATCATCTGTCAGGTAGTAATTACCAATAGCTGTTGCTGAATAGCGTTCAGATGGTGTTTGATAGAAGTTGTATGGGTTGAAGTTGAATACACTACACTCAGTAGCGGCTAATGTGCCATCATTTCTGAATTGGCCACTACCATTACCGCCAGCACCAACAATTGTAAATCGAGTAGGAAAAGCGGTGGTAGATCCACCACTTTCGACGGAGTTTGGACCACTACATGCATCAGGAGCTGGGATTGGCGGCTCGCCATTTAAGAATTGTTCATAGTTAGCACCCGTTTTAGTTTCAATTCCTAGCAGGCCTAATGGTCTATCACCTAATAAAATTTGATCTCGTTGTGTCCAACCTAGCGATAACACTACATTACCTTTGTCATCTTCAAGATTAGAACCCAGAGTAATACTGAAGCTGTCTTTATCACCGTCACCATCGCCAGTTTCTGAATGTTTGGCGTCAAAAACCACCCCTTGGAAATCATCTTTTAGCACTATGTTGACAGCGCCCGCTATTGCATCAGAACCATAAACGGCAGATGCTCCACCGGTAACAATATCAATTCGTTCAATTAATGCACTGGGGATGGTTGAACTATCTACGGCACCATTATAGTTATATGGGATCATACGACGGCCATTCATTAATACTAATGAGCGTTGAGCACCAAGACCGCGTAAGTTTATTGTAGCTGCACCGCCAGAACCATTATTAACGTTACTACCATCACCAGGTACTGTTGCTGGTAAGTTTCTTAATATTTGTTCAACTTCAGGTTCTTGTTGAAAACCAAGTTCTTTTTCTCCAATGGAAATGATAGGACTAGCGGAAACAGCTCCTGGTTGGCGAATACGGCTACCTGTAACAGAAATAACTTCGACGTCTTTGTCGACTTCAGTTTCTTGTGCTGTGGAAAGTGGTGAATAGATGAGTGCGGTTGAGACAACCCCTGCACTAAGTGCATATTTCACTGCAGATGAAATTCTACTTTTTAACATTGTAATCTCCCAAATATTTATAATAATTAGGCTAAATACAACAGGAAGCACATTGCAGATGCTTCCTCTTAGCTTTTTAAAGATAGTCATTAAGTTGGGACATACAAATAATTTAAAGCGTCAAAATATAAAATTTTGAAAAGTTTGAAATGTAAAACGAATGAAATACGGCAGGGTAGATAAAAAGATTGTTTTTAAACAGTAGCTTAAATAAAAAAGCGGCTTCGGAAGCCGCTTTTTAATCTTGAATATATTTATTAACAGTTAGTCTCTTTAGCGTTAACGCCTTCTTTTACTTCTTCACAGGCGTCTTCTACTTTGTTTTGTACGTCGGTAACAGCTTCATCGATGCGCTCACCGGCCTCTTCTGCATGATTGTCTTCACAACCCATGATAAAAAAACTAGCGAATAAAGCGATCACAGCGGTTTTAATAGTTGTCGATTTCATAATGTAATTCCTTGTAAAAATAATAAATGTGTTGTTATTTAAAATAAATTGTTATCACTTAGGGACATTGCCGCGCAATGCACCTGAAACGAGTGAAATAACTAACAATACAATAAAGATAAAAAAGATAATCTTAGCAATTCCTGCTGCGGCACCTGCGATACCACCAAAACCTAACACTGCAGCAATAAGTGCAATAACTAGAAATGTAATTGTCCAGCGTAACATTGTCGTCTCCTTGGTTTGTAAATTTGTTCGGAGTAAATAATGCTAGTTACATGCCATGTATTTAAATCCTTTATTATCAATGTCATAGGGGTTTATTTCATTTCTCTTCATAAATTAGGTGGGAATTATTTACAGCTTTATCTGTAACTTATACTCGACGCTCTAAAAATCAATATTTAAGTCGTTTTTTGGTAAGACCAATTTCATTTTTGAGCCATTTTGTATTTAATCAAGCGGTTGTTCAGTCGTTCAGTCGGTAGGTTTTCCAGCTGCGGATAAGCTTTTACTTATAAGTTATAGCTATATTCAGTATTTTTATCATCTATATCCTATGAAATTATAGCAAAATGTAGAGTGTTAACTTTGCTGAGCATATGTTAGCTTTGTATTAATTGGTTTTACCAATTTACAAAGTGTTGGACTTGGTCTTTTTCTTTGTTATGATTGTTGCATAATTATTTAAATAAAGTGATTTTTTACCTAGCGGGGCTGGGTGGAAATAATCAGGGGGGAGCAGGATGGATATAGGTCAGTTACTTGCTACAGCAGCAAACTTAATGATCACCGGGATGGTGGGCGTTTTCGTTTTTCTTTCGTTGTTGATTTCAGCAATTACCATTATGTCTAAATTAGCGAGTCGTTTTGAACAGCCGGTTGCAACAACGCCAACGCGTACACCGTCAATCAAAGCATCAGGTGTATCAAGTGAACACATCGCTGCGATAAGTGCAGCCATAGCTCAATACAAAAATAAACAAAAACTATAAGGAGTTACTTGTGGCTAAATTAAAATTAACAGAATTAGTACTTAGGGACGCGCATCAATCATTATTAGCAACGCGTATGCGTTTGGATGACATGCTACCGATTGCACAAAAATTAGATGATGCAGGTTATTGGTCGATCGAATCATGGGGTGGGGCTACTTTTGATTCATGCATTCGTTATTTGGGTGAAGATCCTTGGGAGCGTATTCGTGCTCTTAAAAAAGCTATGCCAAATACTAAACAGCAAATGTTATTACGTGGTCAAAACCTTTTAGGCTATCGTCATTATGCCGATGATGTTGTTGAAAAATTTGTAGAGCGAGCGCACAAAAATGGTGTTGATGTGTTTCGTATTTTTGATGCGATGAACGATGTTCGTAATCTTGAAACGGCTATTAAAGCTGCAATTAAAGTTGGCGCACATGCACAAGGTACAATTTCGTACACAGTAAGCCCGGTTCATACACTTGATATGTGGTTAACGCTTGCCAAGCAGCTTGAAGAGTTAGGCTGTCATTCAATTTGTATTAAAGACATGGCCGGTTTGCTTAAACCATACGATGCAGAAGAGTTAATCAAAGCGTTAAAAGAAACAGTCTCTATCCCAATTGCAATGCAGTGTCATGCCACAACAGGTTTAAGTACTGCTACTTACCAAAAAGCGATTGATGCTGGTATTGATATGCTTGATACCGCAATTTCATCAATGAGTATGACTTACGGGCACAGCGCAACTGAAACGATTGTATCGATTGTTGAAGGTACTGAACGTGATACTGAGCTGGATTTAAATCAACTCGAAGAGATTGCTGCTTATTTCCGTGATGTTCGTAAAAAATATGCCGCGTTTGAAGGCAGCTTAAAAGGTGTTGATGGCCGTATTTTATTAGCGCAAGTGCCTGGTGGCATGTTAACTAATATGGAAAACCAGCTTAAAGAGCAAGGTGCTGCGGATAAATTGAATGAAGTATTACTTGAGATCCCACGTGTACGTGAAGACTTAGGTTATTTACCGTTAGTTACACCAACATCACAAATTGTTGGTACACAAGCAGTATTAAACGTATTGACGGGCGAGCGTTATAAAACTATCACCAAAGAAACTGCCGGAGTGCTAAAAGGTGAGTATGGCGTAACTCCTGCGCCGATGAATAAAGAGTTACAAGAGCGCGTACTTAATGGCGCAGAAGTCATTACTTGCCGCCCAGCTGATTTATTGCAACCAGAACTAGAAATACTCCAAGCTGAGCTATTAAAAGAAGCACAAGAGCAAGGTTTAAGCTTAGCGGATGAGCAGATTGATGACGTGTTAACGTATGCATTATTCCCACAAATTGGGTTGAAATTCATTAAGAATCGTAATAACCCAGATGCATTCGAAGCTGTGCCAAGTGCTGAATCTGCTAATAAAGAACAACCAGTTAGCAATAAAAAAAGTAACAGCAACACAGTAAAAGCAGAGCAGTACAGCGTAAAAGTAGATGGTAAAGTTTATGATGTAGTGGTTGCACAAGGCGGTGAGCTTAAAGAAGTAACACTTAAAGATAGTGAGCATATTCCACAATCGGCGTCAGTTGCTTCCGGCGAAACACTTAACGCTCCACTTGCTGGTAACATCTTTAAAATCAAGGTGAAAGCGGGTCAAACGGTAAATGAAGGCGATGTAGTGATCATCATGGAAGCGATGAAAATGGAAACTGAAATTCGTGCAACCCACACCGGTACTATTGCTGAAATTCTTGTTGCTGAAGGTGATTCAGTGGCAACGGGTGACGCTATGATAGCACTAGCTTAGGAGCTCAGAGGATGGAAGCATTATTAAACCTCTGGCAAGCAACAGGTATTGCTAATTTTACATTTCCTGCGCTTATTATGATCGCAGTAGGGTGTTTATTGTTGTATCTGGCAATTGCGCGCAACTTTGAGCCGTTATTATTATTACCAATTGGCTTTGGGGCAATATTAACAAATATCCCCGTAGCGGGCTTATCAGACCCCGGTGGTTTGCTGTATTACGTTTATCATATTGGGATTGATACCGGTGTATTCCCATTATTAATATTTATGGGTGTTGGTGCACTCACTGATTTTAGTGCCTTGATAGCTAATCCTCGTATGTTATTGCTAGGTGCTGCAGCTCAGTTTGGTATTTTTGCAACCTTGTTTGGCGCAATTTTACTAAACTATGTACCAGGTTTTGAGTTTTCTTTACAAGATGCGTCAGCAATTGCGATTATAGGTGGTGCAGATGGCCCGACGGCAATCTTCTTAGCCTCAAAACTTGCTCCTGATTTATTGGGTGCTATCGCCGTAGCTGCATACTCATATATGGCGTTGGTGCCAATTATTCAGCCGCCAATTATGCGGGCTTTAACCACACCAGAAGAACGTAAAATTCAAATGCCACAGTTACGCACCGTATCAAAAAAGGAAAAAATTATTTTTCCGTTAATGGTATTGAGTTTAACGATTTTGTTTTTACCTGCAGCAACGCCACTGGTAGGCATGTTCTGTTTAGGAAACTTGATGCGAGAGTCTGGTGTGGTTGACCGTTTAAGTAATAGTGCACAAAACGAGATCATAAATATCACCACTATTTTCCTTGGTTTAGCTGTAGGCTCTAAGCTTGCTGCAGATAAGTTTTTAACCGTAGAAACAATTGGTATTTTGGTACTCGGCGCCTTGGCTTTTGCAATTGGTACAGCTTCAGGTGTATTTATGGCAAAAGGTATGAACAAGTTCTCTAAATCACCAATCAATCCACTCATCGGCGCGGCTGGTGTATCAGCTGTGCCAATGGCTGCACGCGTAGTTAATAAAGTGGGTCTGGAGAATAATCCGCATAATTTCTTATTAATGCATGCAATGGGACCAAATGTTGCGGGAGTACTGGGTAGTGCTGTGGCTGCAGGTATCTTGTTAGCACTGGTAGGTTAAATAAATCATTAAACTATACCCAGCGAGCTGAGTATGGTGAGGTAACTTTTACTTCCAACCGACTGCGCAGTATTTACTGCGCTTTTTTTTTGCGCTTAGGGTCTGTTGACCTTTCAGGGTTAAAATTTGTTCAAACTAGGGGCGATTTAATCACGGCGCGAGATTTGTAACCTAGTGGGCTAAGTAAAAATCGAGCAACAAAGAGTTAATCGCCCCTAGGCAGAACCCTTCGGGCAGCGCGTGTTTGGCATTTATGCCGAGTTATCTCCTATTTATGGGGAATAACCACACTACATAGGCTCTGCCTTGCCTAAAAACCAAACGCGCAGCTGCAAATTTAACCTCGAAAGATAAACAGACCCTAGGTATACTCGATAGATATTTTATTAAATAGGAATGGTATGAATATCTTCGTGATTTTAATTTCACTGTTTGTTGCATTAATCATTCTTGTGCCACTACTTGAAAAGTATCAGTCTAAAATGGGCCTAGATGGTGCGACTAAATACGCCAAATACATTTGGCCATTAGTGATGATTTCATTGGTTGTGCAATTGATTTATGTGTTGGTGAGGTAGAGCGTAGCTGCCAGTTTTAAGGTCTAGGAGCGGTAAGCTTTAAGTTGTAAGTGATAAGCTCGTGTTTAAATGGACTGTGTAGGTTGGGTTGAGCACCGCGAAACACAACGAAAAAATTGTAACGGTAGATATCAATCTTTGAATATTTATCTATGCTCGTTACTCTGCGATCCCACAACAGTCACGCAGCTTTGGGTTTCCCGTGAAGGCCACATGGTCTGAACGATGTTTAAACGCTTTGTATGGATAATAAACCCATCTTGTTAAGTTATTAGTGCCCCATTGGATCAAAGTAAGCCTCCCAGGTTAGAGCACAAGCTTGTTTTGATTTTGCTTTTTTCATGTAGAACATTGCATTTTCGTCAGTTGAACAATTCATAAGCGCTACACCTAAATTGTAAAATGCATGTTTGTTATTACTGCCTTGATCTATTGCTTTTTTAAAATATTCAGCCGCTTCTTGATGTTTGCCCATATCACATAGAACAGTTCCATAGTTTATGAGAGTTAGCTCATCATCAGTATGGTTATGTAAGACTTGCTCAAGAATGCTTTTTGCCTCATCAAAGTTTTGATGCCACTTGGAGTTATCTTTCCAAGTTTCATCTATTAATGATTTGGCTTTTTTGTTTATATCTTCAATGCTCATTCTGAAACGTAACAATCTATTTGTCCCATTTTGGTGGTTTTTAGCACACCAAAACGGCGGTCACTAATGTTATCGGAGAAAATTGCAATATTAATAATCGCATGGCTAAATTTCAATCAATAAAAATATTCAATTTTCGCTCATCGCCGTTTATCAGGTGACGTTTGCTTAACTTTCAAAACTATAAAAGTAGATATGAGGCAGCACATGCAAGTTCTATTGCAACATTAATTTGCGAATACAACCGGAGCGCATCACATCAAACAGTTCAACAAAAAGCCGTTGCTATTTACATAACAACGGCTTATATTTTTCGCTGACCGCTTTACTTAAGCGCTAACTGTAGCTCTCGGTTGCGCTCTAGCTGCGCTAAGAAGTTATCTGCGATTGGTTTAAACTTAGCAAGCTCGTCGCGAGGCAGTGGCTCTGACTTCGGTAACTTAACCGTTTTAGGGTTACGGTGAACGCCGTTAACTAAAAACTCGTAGTGTAAGTGTGCGCCTGTTACACGACCTGTGGAGCCGACAGTACCAATTTGTTGACCTTGCTTAACTTTTTGACCAGTTTTAACTAGTTTCTTGTTAAGGTGTAGGTATTTAGTGACGTACTGTGTGCCGTGACTAATAAATATATAGTTACCATTATACTTACTGTATCCGGCTTTAATTACTTTACCATTACCAGAGGCAACTACTGGCGTTCCAGTACGAGCTGCGTAGTCAATCCCACGGTGTGCTCTTACTTGTCCTGTTACAGGGTGTAAGCGACGCGGATTAAAGCTTGAGCTTATATATTTAAAGTTAACCGGTGCACGTAAAAATGCTTTTTTCATACTACGCCCTTCAGGCGTGTAAAAAGTACCATCGCTGTGACGAATAGCCGCGTAACGTTGACCTTGGTTAATAAACTCAGCAGCTATAATTTTACCTGTGCCAATAAACTCGCCATCAACATAATGCGATTCATAGATTAAACCAAATTGATCGCCTTTACGGATATCATTGGCAAAATCCACATCCCAACCGAATATGTCAGCAAAGTTCATTATTTGCCGTTCACTTAAACCAGCAGCAATACCTGAGGTCCAAAAGCTGTTGGTAATTTCTCCGCCTGTTGATTTAGTTAATGTTTCAATTTCTTTACTATCAATAGACGTATCGTAGTTACCTTCTTCATTTAATGTAACGAATAGGGTATCTGTTTTTGAAATCACATAACGTAACTGTGCCAAAGAACCATCTTCGGCGGTAGCAAAGCTTAATGTTTCACCAGGGTGAATTTTACTAAGTTTACGTGTTTCTGCATTGGTATTAAGCAGTTTATGAACGGTTTGCGCTGAAAAGCCGGCGCGTTTGAAAATAAGTGCTAAATTGTCACCGTTCTTTACTTCAAAATCGACTAGATTGTATTCTGGGAATTTTGCTGCATCTTCTTGCGAATTTAATTCAGTTAATTTTTCGTTATCATCAACTTTAATTTGTAATTCGTAGCGCTTGCCAATTTCTAGCGCATCAGCGCTATTGTCTTTAGAGGCGGTGGCTTTTTCTGAAGGAATGAGTGTTAAAGCAGCAATAGCAGAAACCAAGCCTAGAATAAGCAATTTGTGTTTTTTTGGGAGAGTGTGCACAACGCGAACCATAACGTGCCTTTTCCTGCTGTCAAGATAATTAATCACTAATATTGCAGGATATACTTAATAAAGCGTTAATACCAGTGTTTTGTAGATTTAAACTGGCGCGGATTTACGCTAGAATCACCAGATTGACTGAATTTTTTGGAGTAATACATAGTGGACTTACAAACCGCTCTAGCAGAGATAAAACGCGGTGCTGAAGAAATATTAATTGAAGACGAGTTAGTCGAAAAGCTAAAGTCTGGTAAAAAGCTAAAGATCAAAGCTGGTTTTGATCCAACTGCACCTGACTTACACTTAGGTCACACTGTGCTAATTAATAAAATGAAAACCTTCCAAGACTTAGGTCATGAAGTGATTTTCTTAATTGGTGATTTCACCGGTATGATTGGTGACCCAACGGGTAAAAATGTAACTCGTAAGCCACTAACCCGTGAAGATGTATTGGCAAATGCTGAAACATATAAAGAACAAGTATTTAAAATTCTGGATCCGGCTAAAACCACGGTTGCTTTTAATTCAACTTGGATGGAGAATTTAGGCGCTGCAGGGATGATCAAGCTAGCAGCACGTCAAACTGTTGCTCGTATGCTAGAACGTGATGATTTTAAAAAGCGTTATGCTGGCGGACAATCAATTGCGATTCATGAGTTTTTGTATCCATTAGTGCAAGGTTGGGATTCAGTTGCGCTTGAAGCTGATGTTGAGCTCGGTGGTACTGATCAACGCTTTAATCTATTAATGGGTCGAGAGCTACAAAAAGACGAAGGCCAAAAGCCACAAACCGTATTAATGATGCCTTTACTTGAGGGCACCGACGGTGTGCAAAAAATGTCTAAGTCATTAGGTAACTACATTGGTATTACTGATGCTCCTAACGATATGTTTGGTAAGATCATGTCTATTAGTGATGAGCTGATGTGGCGTTATTATGATTTGCTAAGTAGCTTATCAATTGACGAAATTGCTGCGCTTAAAGAAAAGGTTGCACAAGGTACTAATCCGCGTGATATTAAAATCGATTTAGCAAAAGAAATGATTGCTCGTTTTCACAGCGATGCAGCAGCTGTTGGTGCGCATGAAGATTTTATTAAACGTTTTCAAAAAAATGCGTTACCGGATGATATCCCAGATATGACAGTAACGATTGATGAAGATACCGTATTTATTACTAATTTGCTTAAAGAAGCAGGCTTAGTTGCGAGTACGTCAGAAGCTATGCGAATGATCAAACAAGGCGCAGTTAAAATCAATGGCGAAGAAAAGGTCACTGATACTAAGCTTGAAATTGCAAAAGGCAGCACAGCTATTTATCAAGTTGGCAAACGTAAGTTTGCAAATATTACCTGTGCTTAATAGGTAAAGAATGAAAATTCAGTTTTAAAAACCAGCTTCGGCTGGTTTTTTACTCTTTGTGATCTACAACATTGTTTTAATGATTTCGATGCCAAATATAACCAGTAACCAAAAGCCACGCGCTTGATTTAGCCGATTGATCAATACCGCAATATCATCAGCCTGTGGTAAACGCTCAGTACCAATACGCATTTTATCAAATCGAGTATCTTGGTATATGGCAGGGCCACCGAGTTGCACACCAACAGAGGCCGAACAACAACTTAATAACCAGCCACTATTTGTTTGATAAAAATGCCGTCCATAATGCTTAATATAATGAACGCTCAATTTACTGGCTTTACTTGCTGCAACAGTCAGCGCCAATATCCGCGTAGGTAACCACTCAAGAATATATAATAGCCAACTGAGTGATTTTAAAAATGGGCTATTAGGCAAAATATCTTTGCGCCAAGCTTGGTGGATCAAAGTCAGTAAGCGATAAGCCAGTGCAGCCATAGGGCCTAATAGTAAATAAAAGAAAATAACGCTAAAGTAATGACGAGCCACTCTTAAGATCAGCGTTTCCATAATGGCTTTGCAAAGACCAGGGCCTGATAATTTATCAACCTGGCGAGCAAGTAGTGGTTTTAATAACTCTCGGGCTGTAGACTTTTGATTTTGTTTAACGAGTCGTGCAATACGCAGCGCTTTACTTTCTACACTTCGCCACTCTAGGCTGAGGTATAAAATTAACCCAGCTAATAGTTCAGGGTAATATGCAAATTCAAGCAGTAAGATTACCAAGGTCATGATCACTAAAATGACTAAGGTGAAACATAACGAAGAGGACAAATATTGGTAACTTGCAGGTTCACTCTTTCGAAAAACGCGTTTCCCAAGTGCTCTAAATACCGCAATTAAAAATGTATTTGGGTGATACCAGCTTACCAAAGGTAAAAAGCGCTCAGCAAGGAGCGCTAATATAAATACAATAAAGTCCAAATGTTGCTGAACTAAATTGAGTAACACCTTATAGCGTTACCGTAGTCAGCTTTTCTAGTAATGCGACCACCATTTTTGATGAGTTTATTGAAGCGGTTTCTAGGTATTCTTCAAATGACTGTGGTGACTCTTTACCTGCAATATCAGACATTGAACGGATCACTACAAACGGTGTAGCTAAAGAAAAGCATACTTGTGCAATGGCAGCGCCTTCCATTTCTACAGCTAACATAGTAGGGAAGTCCGCGCGGGCTTTATCAATACGCACCGGATCACACATAAATGAATCGCCAGTACAAATTAAGCCGATCAGGGTCTTCACGTCACTGATGCTTTCAACACTTTGTTGTGCAGCCTCGATTAATTTAGGGTGAGCGGCAAAACCAGCAGGCATCTGTGGTACTTGGCCAATTTCATAACCAAAAGCGGTTACATCAACATCATGATGACGTACCTCAGATGAAATTACCACGTCGCCAACACTCAGAGATGGATCAAAACCACCGGCAGAGCCTGTGTTGATCACACAGTCTGGTTGAAAATTATCAATCAATAACGTTGTTGCAATACTAGAGGCGACTTTACCAATACCTGATTGCACTAAAGTCACAGTGTTACCAGCTAATTCACCTGTATAAAAAGTGAAACCTGCTTTAGTTAGAATTTGTGGATTTTGCATTGCTTCACGCAAAATTTTAACTTCTGGCTCCATCGCGCCAATAATACCGACATTCATAATTTTAAATTCCTCTAATTAGATGTTTAGATTATACGTGAAGTTAGCGATAAAAAACAAAAATGCGAGCTTAAAAGCTCGCATTTTATCGTTTAAGAAAACTTATATTTCAGCTAAAGCTGTGGAATGGGCTTTAGCTTGCGAAGGAGATAGTACCGCCGGCTTAGTAACACGGTTGCGTGTCGGGCGACTACTTTGTGCTGTCGGCTTGCCAAGCTTAAACATAATTGCTTCGCGTACTTCTGATGGCCGATAGCCAGATTTAACTTTCATACGGATATGTGGAATGCCAGCAGCTTCAAGTGCACCATTAACAAACCAGTCTCGTTGTGCTTTATGACCATCTTTATTGGCGTTGTTTACTAAGTCAACCGCTGCCACAATCGTCATCTTTTCTTTATCAATCAGCACATAATCCAGTTGTTTGTTTTTTGCTTTAGCGATTGCAGCACGTTTAGCTTTAGCAGATAAACCTTTTTTACAATCAATGATATCGATTAATTTTACACGGCTAACAATTTTATATTGATCGCCTACAGCACGTTCTAAAAGGTTTAAAAATGAGCTTTCAACTTGCGTAAATACACTGGTTTTACGCGTGAATGGGTAAGGGTTTCCGCCATCATCGGTAAACTTTGACGCAACAACAGATGCCCCTACGACTAATACTAAAATTGATAATAAAGCGAATTCCATACGGTAACTCCACAACAACAAATTGACACTATAAATTACTTAGCAATTTACGTGCCCAGTTGTAATGAAGTTACACTTTATAACAGCTAAGTTATGGCTGGTATCCGCCAGCAATTCCTTTTACTGCAATCGCTACAGCATCATGGGCATGCAGAGATTCATAATGGTTTATTTGTAACCAGTAATCGGCGTATTGTGCATCTTCTAACACGGCTTTGATTTTACGCGCAGCATCTTCACAAAACATCAGATTTTGACCATTTAAACGGGCGAATTCTTGCTCATCTTCACGCTTAACTGCCGCTTGTACAGGGGTTTTAAGCTCATCTTCAAGAGTATTGATCAAGCTTAAAATATCAAACTCACGGATGCTGCTATCTAGTTTGACTTTTACATTGGCAATAGAGCGTTGAGAATGCGGTGTGGCGATTATGCCATCGGTACTGCCAAGCCAGTTGACCACTTCTTCATGGCTAAGAGTATGCTGCTGAAACTTTTCAACAAAGGCTTGTTGAATAAGTTGGCGAGCTAATGCCGCTGAGCATGGGCAAGTTGATGAGTAAGTTACATCAAGGCTTAACTCAAAACTAAGTACACCGCGGTCAATTTTTGCCACTATGGTTAACGGGTAGCTTTTCCAACCCGCTTTGCCGCTAAGGAGTGATTTTCTGCGCAGCGGTAGTTCAAACTTAAATTCAATTTTAGCTTGATCCGATAACCCTTCATGGCTGGAAATAAAAGTATCTAGTGCTTGAGCAATCGTTGTGGGGTTTACCTGCTGCTCAGTTGATAAGGTATCGAGCGCTAAAAATAACCGCGACATATGAATACCTTTTGCGTCTTCTTTGTGAAGATTAACAAAAGCACGAGCTTTAGCGTTGACATTAATAGGCGCAAGATCACGAGATTCAAATAAAAAAGGCAGTTCAATATCAGCCATACCAACCCAGTCTAATTTACCTGTTTGTAAGGCGGGAGCCGTATCTGCTATATCGGGCATGTTGCTTTGCATGAAAAATCTCGTTATTGGCAATTGTAAAGCGCGATATTTTACACGAAATAAATAAAAAATACGTGGTAGATGAAAATTTTCTGTTTTCGTCGCGGAACATGAAAATAGTTAATGCAAAAATGCTAACATATTAGCACTAGTGGTTTTTTTGTAGCTGTGTAGTCAGCTGATTTTTTATATACTTATATGTATAGTTAAGAGACAGATTTATATATGATCGATTCCTCTTTGAGTCCATGGGCTCGAACACTTTCCAGTTTAATTACTCGATTCGGTGAATTCAAAACCGCAACTATCTGTTATGCATTACTATTAGTCTTGGCATTAATATTGTCGTGTATGTTTTATTATGTTGCAGTGGGCGAGGTGATGCTCGTTGATGTGCTTGCCGTAATGTTTTTTACTGCAGTAGTGTCGCCCATTATTATCAGTGTGTTGATCAATTCAATTCGCCAGTTAGATGCTTCCTATGCGTATTTAGATAGTGCCACCAAGCAAGAAAAATTATTAAATCAAACTTTAAAAGATAATATCAATCGCTTAAATGTAGAGATAGATGAACGTAAAATGGCATTTCATGCCAAACACCGTGCAATCGAAGAACTCAGACGAGAAATCGTCGAGCGTAAAAAAACCCAGCAAGAGCTTGCTCAACAAGGCATGTTACTGCGCTCTATTGTTGATTCATCGCCTGATTTATTTTATTACCGTGATAACAATGGTGTTTTTGCCGGTTGTAATAAAATGTTTGAAGAGGTGATGGGTAAATCAAGTGACGAGTTAATAGGTAAAACTGCAGAGGAAATTTATCCAACGCAATTCTTACCGGAAGTATTACTAACTGATAACAAAGTCGAAAAAACTCACGCCGCATTAACGCTTGATGTTGAATACCCTGTAGGCAATGAAAACCGTTGGTTTGAAATGCGCAAGCTCCCATTTATTAATGATGACGGTGACTACATTGGTTTATTAGCGTTTGGCCGCGACATCACCAGCCGTAAAGAAGCTGCTCAAGCACTTGAAACCGCTTATAAAGACAAGGGGAAATTTATTGCCACCCTAAGTCATGAATTACGAACTCCGCTCAATGGTATTGTGGGTTTAACCCGGATGTTGCTAGACACCGACTTGGATAAGCAGCAACGTAGTTGGTGTAATACAGTATTTTCTAGTGCTGAAACATTAGGAAATATTTTTAATGATATTATAGATTTAGATAAAATAGACCGCGAGCAACTCGATATTGTTACCGACTCAATAAATGTTTCCGACTTTATTAATGATGTGGTTAACTTTGCTGGATTAATTGCTGAACAAAAAGGCCTAGAGTTTGAAATTAAGCGCAAAGGTATGTTGGATATTTATGCGCAACTAGATCCGACCCGATTACGCCAAGTGGTGTGGAATTTAATAAATAATGCGGTTAAATTTACCCAACAAGGTAAAGTTCAATTAGCGTGTGTTCGGGAAAACCGTGCGGATGGCGCGTGGTTAGTCATGAAAGTAACAGATACCGGGCAAGGTATTCCACAAGAGCAATTACATCGTATTTTTGATATGTATTATAAAGCGCCGGATTTAAATGGTACTAATGCGATAGGATCAGGTATTGGTTTAGCGGTCACCAAGGCTTTGGTTACAGCAATGAAAGGACAATTACATGTAAGCAGTACCGAAGGAGAGGGCAGCTGTTTTGTGGTTGAAATACCGCTGGCGCTTTGTATCGCTCCGGCTGAACAAAGTTATGTTGGCCGTAGTTTGAATATCTTGCTAGTTGAAGATGTGCCGCTTAATGCTGAAATCGCCACTAACTTACTTGAGCAACGTGGTCATGAAGTTATCTGGGCTGAAACCGGTGAAGATGCATTGTCGTTTGTTGAAACTGAGGATGATCTGGATTTAGTACTGCTAGATATGCAACTGCCAGATATTAATGGCGATGAAGTAGCAAGACAGATCCGTGCCGATAGCCATTTTGATAAGTTACCTATTGTCGCCCTTACGGCTAATGTGCGTAGCGCCGAAGAAGAGTTACAAGGGATCTCAATTCAAGGCGCATTAGCTAAACCTATCAATACCACGAAGCTTGATAAAATGCTGGCTGAACTATTTGATATTAAACATCTACAACAGTCTGATGAAACACGCCTGACGGTTAGCAAAGAAGCCAGTGAAAATATCAATGTAGAGTTACTTGATGTTGAAACCATTGAAGATTTTGTTAATTCGATGGGCATAGTAACATTTAAGCGCAGCAGCAGTTTATTTGAAAAGCTAAATCCACAGTATCAGCAAGAGTTAGCAACGTCATTAGCAGCTGGTGACCGTGAAGAGTATAAGTCCGTCGCACATAAGCTTAAAGGTGCTGCAGGTTCAGTTGGTTTAAATGATGTACAGTTACACGCTAAGATCATGGAACATGGTGCGATTGAAGAAAGTGATGAAGTATTAAATACTTGGCTAACAATATTGGCAGATAAAATAAATGAAGGGCAACATGCCCTTCATTTATTCTTACAGCAATTAGAACGTTAATGCTGTCATTACTTGGTAGAACGGATATTAACTATCGATTTTACCAATGAAACGATAACCTTCACCATGGATGGTGCTGATAAGCTCAGATGTGCTGTTATCACTTTCAAAATGCTTTCTGATACGACGGATCGTTACATCAACAGTACGGTCATTTGCACGTAACTCACGACCAGTCATATGCTTGATTAGCTGCTCACGACTAAAAATACGGCCTGGAGAGTCAAGCATTAAACGTAGTGCTCTGTATTCACCTTTAGGTAAACGTTTGGCATCACCATTTGGTGATGTTAAACAGCGGCTATTTTCGTCAAGTTCCCAGCCATTGAAAGTGATCACACCATTTGTTTCAAGGCTTGATTCTTCACCGCCAAGGGCAGTACGTGAAAGCAAGTTACGAGCACGAATAGTTAATTCACGAGGATTGAACGGCTTAGTAATATAGTCGTCCGCGCCAATTTCTAGGCCTAAAATACGGTCTACATCATTATCACGACCGGTTAGGAAAATAAGTCCAACGTTACGCTTTTGACGTAATTCACGCGCTAATATTAGCCCGTTTTTGCCTGGCAGGTTGATGTCCATAACTACAAGGTTCACATCATCATTATTTGTAAGCTTGTCATGCATGTCATCGCCATCAATGGCTTCAATAACTTTGTAACCTTCAGCTTCAAATAAACTAACGAGGTTTAGTCGAGTTACGTCTTCATCCTCTACAATCAGAATGACTGGCGTTTGCATTATTAATTAACCTTTTTCGGAATATTTTATTTACAATTAATTCGGTATTGTATTATAAAACCGAATACTAGTGATTATAGGAGTATATCCAATTGTTAACAAGTAAAATCAATTCGGATGAAATTTAGAAACAGCTAATAACCGAGATTGCACTTTAAAACTGCTGCGCAACAACTGCTGTTTATTGATATACAGTCGGATTTTATTCCCTTCTTGGACCAAAGAGACAACGCCCCCTTTTTCTAAAAAATTGATACTCTCACCAACTGTTAAGGTATTTAATGAAATGGTATCGATCCAAAGTGGAATTATATCATCTTCCATTGTTTCATCAATGTATGTGATATCACAAAAGCGAGAAAGTTCAGAAATTTGCTGTTTTTTATCAATTAACACTGTTTCAATCGGTATATCGTTAATTTTAAGATTCGAATTATCCTTTAATAACTCACCAATTCCATGTTCAACGTCATAAAAACAAAAAGTCACAGCCTGTTTATTGTTAACTTTGGGGAACTCGACGAATTTTGCAATCTGAAATAGAAATGCCGATTTGACTTGTTCAGGTGATTTAGCCTGTAAAAATGCTGGAAACAACAGCATCAGAGCCAGTAATAAACCCGTTAGTTTCATAATTTGCTTGCCTCAGTTAAGGGCAAGGTAATTATAAAGCGTGTGCCTTCTATATTTTGATCATCAAAATAAACATTGCCACCTAAGGCTTGTGTGACTAAGTTGTAAACTAGATGCATACCTAAACCACTGCCACCTTCGCCGCGTTTAGTGGTAACAAAGGGATCAAAAATGCGTTTTTTAACGCTTTTATCAACCCCGATACCATTATCATAATAGTTAATGCTCAGGCTACTTTCGTTGCGTTCCACTGTAATTTCGATTTCGTTATTTTGATTATCTTTAAAGCCGTGGATCACCGAGTTACTTAACAATTGCTGCAATATCTGCTGAAGCGGGCCTGCTTTACTTTCGATCATCAATTGTTCAGAACAATGAATAACGATTTTAGGAGCTTTGCTCTCTAATTCAGTACGCATTGAAAGCATCACGTTGGTGATAAGCTCATGCATATTGACCAGCGAATTAATCTCTCCATCTTGGTTCACCGCTACTTTTTTAAAGCTGGATACCAGTTCCGCAGCGCGATTTAAATTCCGATAGATAAGATCTAAGTTTTCTATACCATTGTCGATAAAACGTTTCAATTGACTTGAGGTTAAGGTTTTTTGCTCAAACCCTAGGCTTATTTCTGCCAGTTTATCGCGTAGCAGGGTAGAGCCAGTGATCCCTAAACCAATAGGTGTATTTACTTCATGTGCAACACCTGCAACCATTTGCCCTAAAGAGGCCATCTTTTCACTTTCAACAATCTGATTTTGGTATTGATGCATCCGTTCAAGGGTTGTTAGCAACTCTTGATTTGCTTCTCTGAGCGCGATTGTACGTTGGTTTACTTTTTCTTCTAAGCTTTGGTTTAATTGTTTAATTTCTTGCTTATCGTTTTTATGGCGCTCTATTTGATTTTGCGTGCGAGTCAGCATGATGTTTAAACTGTTCGAAAGCATGTTGATTTCGGTAATATTAGTTTTTGGGGCTCGGGCGTTGTAATTATGATTTTTCGAGACATCTTGCAGTAATCTGCTTAAGTGGTCTATAGGGTCGGCAATACGTTTTTGAATTCGTTTTGCTACAAAATAAACCAGTATTAAAACGAATAACGTTAAAAGAATATCAATAAGAATTTTTTGGTTGATATACTCGTTGAGGCGCTCTAGGCCGCCACGAATATACACATAACCCTTAATATCACCTTCGTACGTGATTGGCTTGATTAGTTCTACGTAGTCTTCAGTGATCCTAGGCTGTTGGAGTTGTTCAATACTATCAACCCGAAGCGGCACTGGTGGCGTTTTTCGTGCATTAAAGCTGGTAAAAAATACCGCTTTATTTGAAATTTCGTCAATTGCGTAAATATGTATATTTTTAACGAGTGGAATTTTTTCGAAAGATTTAAGACGTTGTTCTTCGGTTTTTCTATCATCAAATAGTACGGTTACTTGGGCATTAAAGGCGATAATTTCTGCAAGGATATTGAGCTTATTGATGATTAACTGTTTTTGCTCTTTGACATCAAGGTAGGTCGAAATAGAAATAGATAACGATAAACACAAAGCAGTAACAAGCATGACTGCACTGATCAGGGCTTTGCGAATACTTGTTGGCGATGTTGATAAAGGCATTATTGTAATGAAGGCCCAGTTATATAATTTTTATTGAGTTGCTGTAAGTCTAGCAAAGACCTATCAAAGTGACTAAAAAATATAATAACTTTATTGAAAAGCTGCCATTTATATTATTTGGCAGCGTTTGTGAGGCAATAGTTGTAATTAACTGCTATACACTGAAAATTTATTGGTTTTGTGTACTACTTGATAACTACCGAACTGAGTTTCTAGAATTGGCGGGTATTTCAAGAAGCAGTTTGCAACAATAGTTAACTTGCCTTGCTTAGTTAAGTGCTGTTTAGCACCACTTAAAAACTGTTCAGCAACAGTATAATCAGTGGCAATACCGGTATGAAATGGTGGATTTGAAATAATAAGCTCAAATTTTCCAGTTACATTTGCTAATCCATCACTTAGTAAAGCGCTACCGTTTACACCGTTAAGTGCCAATGTTTGCGTGGTTGCATAAGCTGCAAGAGCACTAACATCCGTACAGGTAAAACTCAAAGCTGGATTTTTCAAACCTAAGAAGGTCGCAATAAGACCCGCGCCACAGCCAAAATCCAGCACATTGCCAGATTTAATTTCAGGTGCATTCTCTAACAGTATTTTAGTACCGCCATCAAGTTCACCGTGATTAAATACGCCAGGTACGCTAATGGCATTAAAACTAACGCCAGCCACATCAACATTAAATTGTTTGTGGTAACGAGTAATAACAAACTCAGCTAAGGTTTTTATCTCGGTGAATAAATACAAAGCACAATGGCGGGCACTGTCGATTTTATTGCTGTATTCACAGTGGCTACTAAATTGCTTTTCGATCGATTTCACACCACTTTTATTTTCACCAACCACCAGTAACTCAGCGTCTGGGTTGATAACCGCGCGAATATTGTCCAACGTCATCAATGCTTCAGGTTTTGCTTTTGGGTAGTAATAAATAACGAGGTCAAAGTGTTGACCGGCTATCTCATGGCTAACACAAACATCAATAGTGTTGATATTTTTAGCAAATTCGCCATTAGCATGGTTGTAGCTAAAAGCGCTGATCTTGCTGTTTGGATTTAACTGGCGCAGTTGTGACAAAAAGCCATCTTGCACAAAATTAACTACTAAAATAGAGTCCGCCGTTAGGTTTGCACTATTGCGTAGTAAAAGTGAACTTGGATTAGTTAATGCGCTCATATATGGCTTTGCCTTTAAAGTTGTTTTGATTAATTTAGCTAATACGCTCGAACATTAAATCCCAAACGCCATGACCTAAACGATGGCCGCGTTGCTCAAATTTCGTCAAGGGACGTAAATCAGGACGTGGCACATAATCGTTAGTCTCTGATTGGTTTTTAAAATGCTCCGCTGCTTGCATTACTTCAAGCATATGTTCTGCGTAGTTTTCCCAATCAGTTGCCATATGGAAGACACCGCCAATTTTTAATTTGCTACGCAAGCTCTCTACAAATGCAGGTTGTACAATACGACGCTTATGGTGACGTTTTTTATGCCATGGATCAGGGAAGAATAGTTGCACCGTTGTAATGCTGCCCTCAGCAATACAATCAGCAAATACTTCAACAGCGTCATGCTCAAAAATACGTAAGTTTGTAATGCCTGCTTCATCAGCATCCATTAAACATGCGCCAACACCAGGGCGGTGTACTTCAATACCAATAAAGTTAAGGTGTGGTGCGCTCTTGGCCATTTCGACCAATGATTTACCCATACCAAAACCAATTTCTAAAACAACGTCGTTGTCATTGCCAAATACTTGGGCTAGATCAAGCATGCCTTGTTGATGTTCAAGCCCCATGGTTGGCCAGCATTTTTCAATTGCCGCAGCTTGTCCTTTGGTTAAACGACCTTCGCGCTTAACAAAACTGCGAATGGTACGAATATATTTACCTTCTTGCATCGCTTGCTCAAGGTTATCGTTACTTGAATCACTCATATATTTTGGCCTGATGAAAACAACATGTCTTAAAATGGTGGCGTATTATCCCTGACCACGGCGTTGATCACAAGGCCTTATCTTTTGTGTATGTTTATAACTTGATATTTTAACTCACTGCAATAGACTGAGCGCCATTAAGGGTCGGGTTTTAAAAGTAGTTATTTTGAAGTTAAACAACAGTGAAGCAAGCTGGTTTTCTCAGCAAGTAGTCGATTGGTATGAATTACATGGGCGTAAAACTTTACCTTGGCAATTAAATAAAACACCTTACAAGGTGTGGATATCTGAGGTGATGTTGCAACAAACTCAGGTAATCACAGTTATTCCTTACTTTGAAAAGTTTATGCAAAGTTTTCCAGATATTATCGCTTTAGCAAATGCAGATGAAGATCACGTGCTGCATCACTGGACAGGATTGGGCTATTACGCTCGAGCTCGCAATTTACATAAAACCGCAAAGATAATCCGAGATCAATACAAAGGCGAGTTTCCAACAACGTTAGACGAGGTTGTTGCTTTGCCTGGAATTGGGCGCTCGACTGCAGGAGCTGTTTTATCGCTTTCTCTTGGCCAACATCATCCTATATTAGATGGTAATGTAAAACGTGTGCTTGCCAGATTTTTTATGATTGAAGGTTGGTACGGAGTTAAAAAAGTTGAAAACCAATTATGGCAACTATCAGAGCAGTTAACTCCAGCAAAACAAGTGACTGAGTTTAACCAAGCAATGATGGATTTAGGAGCAAGCCTCTGCTCACGTAGCAAGTTTGATTGCCAACCTTGCCCGTTGCGCTCGCGTTGTGCAGCGTATAAGACTGAGCAGGTAAAACAGTTCCCTCATTCAAAACCTAAAAAAGCAGTGCCAAAGAAAGTGTGTCATCAATTAATTATTCAATGTAATGATCAAGTATTGATGGAAAAAAGGCCTAACTCAGGAATATGGGGCGGCTTATTTAGTTTTTTTGAGTTTGAGCAAAAATCTCAGTTAGATACTTTTTTAGCACAGCAAGGGCTTGCCGTTACAACTGTGCCAATTGAGCCTTTTACGCATATATTTTCGCACTTTGAATTAACTATTAATCCGCATGTACTCACTTTGCATAAAGTGTCTGATGTGGTGAATGAGCGACAACTAGTTTGGTACCCATTGGACCAGTCCATAGAGGTTGGTTTAGCCGCTCCAACTAAAAAGCTAGTTAAACAAATTGCTACAATAGTTTACACTAACTGATATCGTTTCTAAGAGCACAAGAGAGCAATCATGGCACGCACTGTATTTTGTCAAAAGTTACAAAAAGAAGCCGAAGGGCTTGGTTTCCAACTTTACCCTGGTGAGTTGGGTGAAAGGATTTTTAATAATATTTCTAAAGAAGCATTTGCACAGTGGCAGCACAAGCAAACAATGCTGATCAATGAAAAGCATTTAAATATGATGGATCCAGAGCATCGTACTTTTTTAGAAGAGCAAATGGTTGGCTTTTTGTTTGAAGATAAAGATGTAGAAATCGAAGGCTACCGTCCGCCAGAAAAATGATTTTCACATGCGAATAAAAAGGGCAATAAGCCCTTTTTTAACGCTTGAATTAAATCAGATCATCTTGCTCTTGAGCATTACTAACTTGCTCTTTTAAAAACTGCGCAACACGGGAGTACTCAATCTCTAAATTGTCACGCAGTTCAATTAGTTGATCACTGGTTAAGTCTTGTTCTTTACAGTTATCTTCAAAGTCAGCTGCCAGTTCAGCTACTTTTTCTGCGCCAATTGTTTTCGATATAGATCTAAGTTGATGGCAAGCTGCAATTATTATTTCTTTATCACCGG
Organism: Pseudoalteromonas sp. SG41-2; assembly: GCF_014164535.1. NCBI lineage: Bacteria > Pseudomonadati > Pseudomonadota > Gammaproteobacteria > Alteromonadales > Pseudoalteromonadaceae > Pseudoalteromonas > Pseudoalteromonas sp. SG41-2. Next base: position 94,021 of record NZ_JACJFK010000002.1, read on the forward strand.
TCATTACCCCCGTATTAATGTCTTTAGCTAACGTATGGCTTTGCTCTAAGTACATTTTAAAGAACCGTAACTGCTTTGCGTCATCATTGTTTATGTATTTAGCGAGCATTTCAAAGTTAATTGGTGCTGACGGCTTATTAGGAGAAGCTGTAATCGACTCTTGTTTGCTTTCACTCCAACTATTAAGTGTTGCCTCTAGTGTATTTAATTCCACAGGTTTAGTAATGAAATCGTTAATACCGGCATTTAAACAGCGTTCTTTTTCACCCTTTAAGGCATTTGCCGTTACTGCAATAACATAAGGCTGAGCGTTGATGTCTTCAAGTTGCGCGGCTTCGTCGCGAATTTTTTCAACCATGTCATAACCTGACATTTTAGGCATATGTAAGTCAGTTAAAATTAATGGGTAACGACCGCTTTGCCACATTTTTAAACCTTGTTCGCCGTTTTCAGCAACCTCAACGCCAAACCCAAGTAAATGTAGTTGATCGGTAAGCACTTGTTGATTCAAAATATTGTCTTCAACAAGTAGCACGAGTTTGTTTTCTTCGCGTGCTTGTTCAATATTTAAATAATTATTAAGGGTTTTAACTGGTTTAACTTGTCTTGGTGTATGCAGCCCCGCAGCAACCAATAGCGACATCATAAAGTTTGACTTACATAATGGCGACGCATTAAGGTAAAAGATGTTTTTGTGATTTATTGCGGCTTCATCCAATTTACTAAGTACGATCACCTGTTGGTTATTATCTTCAAGGGTGTACAGTAAACGGCGTAGTAAGTAATTAATGCTATCCATTGAATCGATACCATCAAGCACCCAAATAACACCGGGGTTGTCTTGATACTGTTCAATTTCTTGCACCGCTTGCACTGTAATTGTTTTTGCTCCCATAAATGATAAATAACGAGAAAGCGTTTGTTGTCTGCTTTGATGCTCAGTGACGAGTATCACCGAATGATCTTTCAAGGCGCCTTTATGGGCATACTTTATGGTGTTTTCAGTACTGAATGGCAATTCCACCACAAAGTCACTACCAATACCTATATCGCTGGTAACACTAATCGAGCCTAACATTAACTCGGTTAAACTTTTACAAATAGATAAACCTAGGCCAGTGCCACCGTACTCACGGGTAATTGATCCTTCGGCTTGAATAAATGGATTGAATATTTCACGCAGCTGAGCTTGGCTCATACCTTTACCATTGTCGCTGACGCTAAAACGCAGAGTAAAATGGTCAGCAGTATTTTGTGCCACTTCTACAGCAATGCGTACCTGACCTAGGCGATTTTCATCGGTGCTTGTAAATTTAATCGCATTACTACATAAGTTATAAAGTACTTGGCGAACGCGAACAGTATCACCAATTAAATTAATTGGTACATCAGGGGCTATGGCAAGCTCTAAATCAAGCTGGTGTTTTTTTGCAACCGATGACAATACTCTGGCAACTTCTTCAATAGTATCCGAGACCGAAAAAGGAGTTGGATCGATATTTAGTTTGCCCGCTTCAATCTTTGAGAAATCTAAAATATCATCCAGAATACCCAGTAGTGAAAAGGCTGATTCACGAATAATTGTGCTTAGACGATGCTGAGCGCCATTAAGATCTGTTTGCCTTAGTAAATCAATGGTGCCAATAACGCCATTCATTGGAGTGCGTATCTCATGGCTCATAGTTGCTAAAAACGTGGTTTTGGCTTCGCTTGCTTGTTCAGCTCTATGGCTCGCTTTTTCAAGCGCTAAAGTGCGGTTTTGCACTTCAGTTTCCAGACTGCTTTGCAGCTTATGCAAATCTTTTTGGGCTATGTCATTACTATTGATGGCATCTTGTACTTGCTGTAATAATTGATTGATATTTTTAGCTACAACGCCAAGGCCAATATCTAATTGTTCGTCGATATGTGTATTGTAACTACCAGATTTAGTGATGCTCTCTAATTTATGCGCAAGAGTGTCACTACTTTTGCGGATCCGCGTATTAAGATAAACGTTAAAAAACAGCGCCAGTAAAAATAAACTTACTCCAGCAATTCCTGCAATAGCCAATGCAAGTCCGATGGAATAATTTGGCAGTAGAGGGGTTACAGCTATTTTTTGTTTAATGATCAATTCACCAACGGGTTGATCATTTAAATTTAATTGATAGTGAATAATACCTTGCTCAACTGAATATTGATCAAGTTTTAGCGGTGCAATTGCCGGTTTATTACTAGCAAAAACCAATTGTGTTTGTGCAGTAGGTGTATATCTATATAAGTAGTAATCAAATTGATTATTAAGCGCAGCACTTAAATTTAGTAGTTGTGTGGCATTATCTTGTCCTGTTCGAGTTAATGCATTTACTAAAGGTGTGTCTAATTGCTCAGCTAATGTCATTAAACTTAGTGAGCTTGGTGGTGCTTTTGAGTCTTCAGTGTGGCTAGGGTAAAAAGAATAAGCAACCACAGCGAGTGCTGTTACGGCTAAGTTTATTAGTATAAAAAGAGGTAATAGTCCTTTTACAGGAGAAGAAAATTTACTCAGCATTTATTATCCAACTTATCTATTATCAACCGCAATCTAAACAGTCGCTTGTGTACTGGAAATCAATCCTATCATTTACCAGAAATAATTCACTACGTTTTTAGGACTGTTGTGCACAAAGCAGTTAAAATACCTATTCAATACATAAATTAAAGAGTTATTGCTGTAAAAAACAGCGTACTTTACATTTATTAGTCGCTTTGTTGAAAAACTGTGCAAACAGTTATAAAGAATAAAAAAAAAGTTGACTTGAAAGGGCAAAACCAGTTTAATACGCCGCACACGCAGATAGCTCAGTCAGTAGAGCTAAGCTGAAGTTATATTAAAAATCCTTTGTGATTTTTATTAAAACTGAAATCGCCCAGATAGCTCAGTCAGTAGAGCTAATTGGGAATTGTATTTAAAATCCTTTGTGATTTTTTATTAATACTGAAATTGCCCAGATAGCTCAGTCAGTAGAGCTAAGTGGGAATTGCATTGAAAATCCTTTGTGATTTTTTATTAATACTGAAATTGCCCAGATAGCTCAGTCAGTAGAGCTAAGTGGGAATTGCATTGAAAATCCTTTGTGATTTTTTATTAATACTGAAATTGCCCAGATAGCTCAGTCAGTAGAGCTAAGTGGGAATTGCATTGAAAATCCTTTGTGATTTTTATTAATACTGAAATTGCCCAGATAGCTCAGTCGGTAGAGCAGAGGATTGAAAATCCTCGTGTCGGTGGTTCGATTCCGCCTCTGGGCACCATTATTTAAATAATGGTGTTTAAATAAAATGATTAAAACACCATTATGCGTGCCTTAGCACACAGTTTAGTGTGCCGACTTAGCTCAGCTGGTAGAGCAACTGACTTGTAATCAGTAGGTCAACCGTTCGACTCGGTTAGTCGGCACCATTTATTTAAATTAAATGTTTTAAA